>JALYUO010000821.1 GCA_030853735.1 Chloroflexota bacterium | reverse complement strand
CCCCAGCCCTGCAGGACACGCCGCCTGCGCCTGCGCCCGCCCTGCCGTTCAACCGCAGCAACGCCGGCGGGCTGCCGCCCGGCTTTGAAGACCTGCCCGATCTGCAACCCTTCTCGTTCGAGGGGCTAGAATCGACCACCGACACCAACCGCTCCTATGGCGCGGATATGGGCGGCGGGTCAGGGCTGGGTCGGCGCACCGGTGACCGGCCCGACAGCAGCCCGTCGTATGATTTTGAGGATGAGCGCAGTCCAGCGATGGACGACATCCACAACTTCTCGTGGCAACGCCCCGCCGCGCAAAGCCGCACCCCGGCGGCCCGTCCGCCGGAAGTCGAAACCGAGTCCTCGATCTTCGCCAAAGCGCGCAAGCGCAAAGAGGCGATGGAGCAGACCTTGCGCCAACAGGCCGCCGCGCGGGGCGAGGTCTACACCCCGGCCCTACCCCACCTGCCGCCCGAAGAAGCGGCGGAACTCGGCAACTGGCCCAATCTCGAGGACGACGAAGCGGCACTCACCGCCGCGCCGCCGCCGGCTTTTGACTTTAGCGCGGGCCTGGACCCGGCCGTGCAGCCGTTCGATTTCAGCGCGGGTCTGGATCCAGCGGTGCAACCCTTCGACTTGAGCACGTTGGGCAGCGATGGGCCGCCCTTCGACTTTGGTGCAGACGTGGATACGGCGGTGCAACCGTTCAACTTCCAAACCGATGCAGATACGATGGATCAGCGGTTTGATTTTAACACGCCCAGCTCTACGGCGACGCAAACGCCGGTCGCCGGGACGGTGGCGGATACAGCGCAACCGTTCGACCTGAGTGCGCTCGGCGGCGAACCGCTGCAGCCGTTCAGCTTCGAGAGCGCGCTGGCCGGTGAGGTGCAACCCTTTGACTTGGGCGCGCTCAGTGGCGACCCGGTGCAGCCGTTCAGTTTCGAGAGCGCGCTGGCCGGTGAGGTGCAGCCCTTTGACTTGGGCGCGCTCGGTGGTGAGCCGGTACAGCCGTTCAGCTTCGAGAGTGCGCTGGCCGGTGAGGTGCATCCCTTTGACCTGGGCGCGCTCGGCGGCGAACCGCTGCAGCCGTTCAGCTTCGAGAGTGCGCTGGCCGGCGAGGTGCAACCGTTTGACTTGGGTGTGCTCGGTGGTGAGCCAGTACAACCCTTTGACCTAGACGCACTCGGTGGTGAGCCGGTGCAGCCGTTCGATCTGAGCGCGTTTGCTACGCCGGCCCCTGCGACGGTCGCCCAGGATATGCAGAGCCTGAACCTGCCGGCGTTCGAGGCCCAAGACGAACCGGCGAGTGTACCCTTCGTGCCTACACCAGTGCCGCCGGCACCGGCAGGCGAACTGCTGTGGAGCATTCCCGTCACCGACCCGCCCGCCAGAGGGGAAGCCGGCACTACCGGCCCGGCCCCCGGTGGCGGCTTTGGCACAGAAACCGCCAGTGGGGAGTTTGATTTCAGTGGCTTGCCGGCCTTAGACCTCGGCGCGTTGGAACTCACGCCGGAGGAACGCGCCTATCTGATGGGCGAAGCGGCCGCGACCGATCCGACTCCCACCGCCGGCGAACCGGCAGCCGTCCCCGCGTCGCTCATGCCCGATTTCAACGGTGTACCGGAATTACGCCTGGAGACGGACGCAGTGGTGCTGCCTGCCGCCGCCTTGCCGGAGCCGTTCCGCTTCGATCCGGCGGCCTTTGCCCCGCCACAAGCGGCCCCGGTGGAACCGGCTGCGCCCATGCTGGGAGGCTTCGATCTGGAGTCGGCGACGCTGGGCGAAGAGGTTGCCCCGTTCCGCTTTGACGCGGATGTAGCTCCCATTGAGCCATTCCGCTTCGAGGCCGATATAGCTCCCGTTGAGCCGTTCCACTTTGCGACCGACGTGGCTCCCAGCGAACCCTTCCGCTTCGAGGCCGACACGCCGGCGGTTGCCCCGGTGGAACCCTTCCGCTTCGAGGCGGATACGGCTCCCATCGAGCCGTTCCGCTTTGAGGCCGACGCGCCAGCCGCTGCACCGGTGGAACCCTTCCGCTTTGAGGCGGATATGGCTCCCATCGAGCCGTTCCGCTTCGAGGCCGACACGCCGACGGCTGCGCCGGTGGAACCGTTCCGCTTCGAGGCGGATACGGCTCCGGTCGAACCCTTCCACTTCGAGGCCGCTGCGCCGGCGGTTGCCCCGGTGGAGCCGTCTCGTTTTGATATGGGCATGGCTCCCGCCTTCCCGGCGACAATCCGCGACAGCGCGGCGGGCGATGCGGCGACCGGCCCGACGGCAGAAACTTGGTCGGATGTCGGCGGCGCAGTGCCGTTCGATTTCGGAGTAGAGGCACCCGCGACGGCTGCCGAGGCAGTGGCCCCGCCGATGGCCGTCCCGGCGGAGCCGGCCACACCGGAGCCGCTGTATGCCGAGAGCGGACCGACCACCGAGGAGTTCCCGGCGCTGGTGGACAGCCTAGCGGAGCAACCCCCGCCCCTGCCGGTTGCCGCGGCCTACGGCGACACGGGAGCGGCCGAATCGCCCGCCACCCCAGTGCCCACCGCTCCGCCGGCGCGGTCCACTCCGGCCTTCGTGCCCATGCCGACGGTAGCCGAGTCGCCGGCCCTCCCGCCGGTCAGTGGATCGCTTGACGACTTGGCGCGCCACTTGCGCGAAAACCCGACCGATGCCGCTGCGCGCCTGGCACTGGCAATCGGCTACGAGCAGCGCGACGACTACACCCGTGCGGCGGAGCAATACCGCGAACTGATCAAGGGTCGTCAGGTGCCGACCAACATCTTGGAGATCGTGACTGGCAACCTGCGCGAGATGCTGGAAACACAGCCGGAGAACTCGCTGTTGCACCGGCTGCTGGGCGATGCGTTTATGAAGCAGGGGCTGTTCCAAATGGCGATCAGCCAGTATAATTGGCTGCTCACGAAAGGGGTGCGTTAGTCCCGCATGGTTGACCCGACCCCGCCGCCCGGTAGCATTGGCGATTTGCCGATGGCGATGCTCACGGCCGCTGACCGCCCCACGCTCGGCGCGCCGGCTCCAGTGGCCGCGTTTCGCGCGATCCGGCTGGGCGCGATGGGTGGCATGGCCGGCTCCGGCCTCAACGGCGCGGTCTATCTGGCCGGGCGGCGCTGGGCGGCGGGCCTGACCTTTGCCTCGCCCGCCGACCTGTTTCGCACCATGACCGAACTGCGCGAAAGCCTCAGCGGGTCCGGTCTGCCGGCGGTCGGCGAACCGCTGTGCCACTTCGAGGCCGGGTTTCTGGCCGGCGCGTTGGCGGGCCTGACTCACCGGCGGGTGCAGGTGCGCGAAACCGCGTGCTGGGGCACCGGCGCACAACAGTGCCTGTTTGTAGCGAAATTAGAGCCCCGTAGCTGACGGCGCGGGGTGCTGCCTATTGCCTGGGGGAGGGCTTACCCATTGAGG
Organism: Chloroflexota bacterium; assembly: GCA_030853735.1. Taxonomy (GTDB): domain Bacteria; phylum Chloroflexota; class Chloroflexia; order QHBQ01; family JAICKM01; genus JAICKM01. The sequence continues at coordinate 1,627 of JALYUO010000821.1, read as the reverse complement.
AAGATTGTAGAAGACCTGATCCGCATTGACGGGGTCATCGGCAGCCTGCTCGTCGGCAAAGACGGCTTGGTGGTCTCCAGCACGCTGCTGGAAGATGAGGATGCGGAGGTGCTGGGCGCGATGTCGGCGGCCATGTTCGGCACTATCGCCAAATCCGCTGAACGCATCGGGGTCGGTGCCTTGCGCGACACGATCATCGAAGCCTCCGAAGGCTCCATCCAGTTGATCGAGGCCGACGACCTGATCCTAGTGGTGATCACCGAACGCGGGGTCAATCTCGGCATGATCCGTATCGAGATGCGGAAGGCCGCCAAACGTGTGCGCGCCGAGATTCCGCTGTAGGATCTACTACGTATTGCGTATTACGTATATTCTAAACGCCGATGTATAATACGCAATACGCAATATGCAATAATAGGAGGTCAACAGACTCTTGGAACAAACTCTCATTATTCTGAAACCTGACGCGGTGCAGCGCGGCTTGATCGGCGCAATCCTGGGCCGCTTGGAACAGCGTGGGCTGAAAGTGGTCGGCATGAAGATGCAGCAGGTGCCCGCCGCCTTAGCCAAAGAACATTATGCTGAACACGTCGGCAAGCCGTTTTACAACGGGCTGATTGAGTACATCACCGCGTCGCCGGTGGTGGTGCTGGTGCTGGAAGGTAAGAGCGCGGTGGCGGTGAGCCGCAGCACCATTGGCGCGACCAACCCGGCCAATGCCGCACCCGGCACCATTCGCGCCGATCTGGCGGTAGAAACGGGGCGCAACCTGATCCACGGCTCGGCGGACCCCGAAGCGGCCGCGCGCGAAGTGGGCCTCTGGTTCCAGCCACAGGAACTGACCAGTTGGCCGCGCGACACCGACCGCTGGATCAGCGAGTAACCCCCGCCGCGTGTCCGACTCCGTGCAGCAGGCCGCGCCTTCTCGGCGTGGCCTGCTGCGTGTCCCCACCCTCTCCCTCGATACGCTGCTCCTGGCCGGCTTGTTCCTCGGCGCGCTGACGCTGCGGGCCTGGGGCGTGCAGTGGTCACTACCCTATGTCGGCCATGTAGACGAGCCGAAGATCGTGGACTCGGCGGTCCACATGGTCAAGACCGGCGACCTCAATCCCCACCTGTTTATCTGGCCGTCCGGCGTGATCTATTTGCAGGCGCTGATTTATCAAGTGAACCTGCTCTGGGGCACCTGGCGCGGCTACTACCACGGCCCCGGTTCGTTGCCCGACAGCAACCACGTCTTCGCGGTCGCGCCCGACCTGTATCTATGGGGCCGCCTGTTTAGCGCGACGGTCGGCGCGGTGGCGGTGGCCGGGGTCTATGCGCTAGGCCGGCGCCTCATCGGGCGGGCTGCCGCGCTGATCGCCGCCGGCCTGCTGGCGACTTCACCCCTACACGTCGAATATTCGCACTATCTCGTGACCGATGTGACGATGGGCGCAGCGGGGCTGTTGGCGCTGGCCGCCGCCTGGCACCTGCTGCAGCAGCCCAGCCGGCGCAGCGCCCTGCTGGCCGGGGCCGCCGTGGGCCTCGCCGCCGCCGCCAAATACAACGGCCTCTACACCGTGATCCCCGTCGCCACTGCTTGGGCCTGGACGGCCTGGAGTGGGCGACAGCCGGCGTTCGCCCC
>JALYUO010000814.1 GCA_030853735.1 Chloroflexota bacterium | reverse complement strand
CTATAGAGGAGGGTGTCCAGGGCCATGCCCGAACCATTATCGCGAATGCGGATCAGGGCGCGGGCCGGATCGGTGATATTTGATAGTTCCACCAGCACATGGCCCGCGTCGGCATCATAGCTATTTTTGACCAGCTCGACCACTGCCATGACTTCGTCGCTGATAAGTTCCTCACCGAGAAGCCGAATAAGGCGCGCACGGGCGCGAAAAGGGGCGGTGCCTGTCTGGCGGACACCAGAGAAATGCGTCATACGCGGCGAGCCTCCAGGGTGGAATTACTATCATCGTCCGGTTGAGCGGAGAGCGGAGTCGGGGACGGGCTGGCGGTCGACCGCTGTTGTTGCAGGTAGTAGCGACACTCCCCTGCCAGTGGGCAGGCGGCGTGGTGCGGGGTGCGGGCCTGACACACGATTGCCGCAAAATCCAACAGGGCATAATTGGACCGCGCGGCATCCGCGGGATCGACCAGGGCCGCCACGGCGGCGATAACCGCCGGGCGCCGCCGTGACTCCTGCGTGTAGGCGAACCCGAAGTAACGAGCCGCCACCCGTACCGTGTTGGTATCGACCAGCGGCGCGGCAACCCCAAAGGCGAAACAGCGCACCGCGTCAGCAACGTAGGGACCAACCCCCGGCAGCGACAGCAGCGCCGTGCGATCCGCAGGGATCTGGCCGGCAAAGCGGGCCATGATCACCGCCGCCAGAGCCTTGAAGTTGGCGGCCCGCCAGCCAAGACCCAGGGGGTACAGAAGAGCAGATACAGCGTCCGCCGTAGCCTGATCGAGATCGCGAACAGTGGGGAAGTGCTGCAAAAAGTGCAGGTAGACGGGCGCCACCTGGCGGGCCTGTGTACGCCGTAGCATCAGCTCGGCCACCAGCACCTGATACGGATCGCGGGCACCCCGCCAGGGAAAGCTACGTGCACCGCCAGGATACCACGCCAGAAGCGTGCGCCGGGCCGTGGTGGCGGCCACCGGATCAATCAGGAATGTCACGGGTGGGAATTTATCAATTGGGCGCGTATGTCCATCCCGGGCAAAGGCGGCTGCAGGATATCGCCGGGCAGCGCGCCGCTCGTGCGACGCAGCGCCCGGCGAATCTGCGCCGCCATGTGTTCCGCCAGCAGGGGAGGAACGGCATTGCCGATCTGCCGAAAGCGGGAACTACGCGAGCCGGTAAAACGAAAATCATCCCGAAAGCTCTGGATGCGCGCCGCCTCACGCACAGAAATGGTACGGTGCTGGGCGGTATCCCAGTGGATATAGCGGTAGCCATCCTTATAAAGATGGGCCGTGATGGTCACACCGGGAGCATCCGGCCGCAGCATATAGTATTTGTCCTGAAAACTGGCCGCATTGTAACGGCGGTACCTTTCATCAATGTCTATGTAGCGATCACCTGGCTGCATCCGGGTGAAGATTTCACGGTCATCCTCGCGCACCGGTCGAATAACATGATCGTAAATGACCGCCCTGTCCGCGACAGGGACAAAGCTGCGCATCAAGTGTTGATAGGGGGAGAGGGGTTGCTCAAGATCATAGGGTAAACATTCTTCGAGCTGGGGTGGAAGCGCGCTGGGCAAATCCCCGATGGCCGCCGCGAGCGGCACCCGATCGCGATCATGACCAACGCGCGGCCAGTGAAAGAGACCTCCTACGCGGCTCCCGACAATAAACAGGCGCCGCCGAATCTGCGGAACGCCGTAGTCTGCCGCATCGAGAATCGCCGATTCCAGGTCATAGCCCAGGCGCGCGCTTTCCCGTGTAATCGCATCCATATAAGCGCCGCTCGCAAAGGTTTTTAACGCCGGCACATTTTCCATCACAAAGAACGCCGGTTGGAACGTTTCGATGAAGCGGAAGAACTGCTGGTAAAGTTCGTTGCGCGCCAGCAGAGGGATCTGATCGCTATCGGCGAGGCTCCGAATACGACCACGGCCGACCTGCGAAAACCCCTGACACGGCGGGCCGCCGATAATCACGTCAATCTGCGATACGGGTAGATCGTCAAGCATACGGGCAGGGTCGGGTATTTCAGCAATGTCAGTTGCCAGCACACGGGCAGGAATATTGGCGGCAAACGTTTTACACGCCTGCCCATCATGATCGCAGGCAGCGGCCACAGTAAATCCCGCGCTCACAAACCCCGCACTCATGCCCCCGGCGCCACAGAACAGATCGAGCAGTTTAGGTACGGCAGGATCGGCCAGGTGCCGTAGCCACTCGGCCTGCACGATCGGATCGGCACAGCGCGCGGGCAGAGTGACGATAGCGCCCTTCGTGAAGGGTAAATCGGCGCTGCTTATTAAAGCATCGGTTGTATAACGACCTCGCCTGGTCATCCACCATTCCTTTTCATGCGTGCAGCGTTGCCTGCTGGCAGGCAACGCTGTTACCCGGACACGGAAACGGTATATGGACCTATCCCCAGCGCACCTCCGTGCGTCAAGTGGGAGGTGCCGAACTGACCAAATGGGTCGAAGCGCAGTAAGGTACTGCGGTGCCCGACACAGCCAATTCCGGACTAGCGAGGCCACCCCGTTCGCGACCATACCGAATCACCGGAACTACCTGACGGACGGTGCAGGATAGCGTATTGCGATGCAATATCGTTCCTGTATAGACCACGTCTGGTTAGTCGAGCGCTTTCCCCTCCCGGGTATACAGATTATCCGGGTTATAACCCAGAATACAGGCGGGATCCTGGCCCGTAACCAGCTGAAAGGCGGTAGTACCTACAGCGTTAATCAGGGCAATAGGTACATAACCCTGTGCAGTGGCGACGGGGCGGCCAGCAGGAAGACAATACTCATACTGAACATGAGGTACCGCTTCCTCGATAGCAGAGATCTCGGTGTTACCCGGCGGATTCAGGGATGCGACCGAGTCACCAGCCTGCTGCCAGGCCGCGATGCCGCGCAGTAACAGGTCCATCGCCGCATACACCGTCACCGGATCATTATCCAGCGTAAAATCCAGTGCCAGATCCGGCACCGCGCTGGCGACACCGCTGAGGTAGACACACGCCCTACGACGGGGTATCTCCTGCGCCTGCGTATCGGACACGTCCACGCGGGCCTGCCCGAGCACGATCCGGGGCAACGTGCGGAGGTCCAGGCGGGTGGCCAGATCAGAGGGCCACTGAATCTTTCCCATGAACGAATCCCTTTCTGGCAGCAGTACCTTCCAGTTCCAGGTGCATTATAGCCGGTTCGCGCGGTTTGAGCCAACTACAGCCCGACGGGGGTTCCAGAACTAAACCGAGAGGGAATAAGAATCTGGCTGCTGACACACGCGATCACCGGCATATCTTACCTGATTCGCCTCCGGGTAATTCAGGATAACGCTCTTGATCCAGCCCGCCTACCAGCTCGCCACCAGCGCGACGACTGTCGCCGCATAGGCCGTAGGATCGTTGCCGTCGCTCCACGGCGCATAACGAGTGAGGATCGGCCCCGGCGTGGTCAGCCCCCAGTTTTCAACATACAACTCCCTGATCAGCGCGTACCAATCCGCGATGCCCGCTGCGTAGGTAGCATAACTACGGTAGCCCTGATAGCTCGCGTAGCTGGACGTGACACGAATATTGCCGATGCCGTGGGTAAACCGCGCTACTCCGCGCGTCCCGGCCTGGCTTTCGACGATGAAAAAGGCCAGGGCATAGGCCGGGTCAATGCCATATTGCACCCCCAGGTCGTAAAACACCGCCCCTTGCCCCGCCGCCGGGGATCCATACTGCGCCAGCACCTGATCAATCGTCGCCGCACTGACGCTGGGCGGGGCCGTCAGGCGGTAGTTGGGCGGGGGCGGAGCCACGGCGGGGCGGGCGGTAGAACCGTCGGCAGCCTAGTAGACCCGGCAACGCGCACCCGGCTCGCGGCCAGGGCTAAACGCGGCCCAGCCGGGTGCCCACTATGGCCTCACAGCCCGCCCAGCCCGGCTAGCAGCCCTACCCCCAGCCCCAGCCCAACCTGCCACCGAGTCGTCGGCCCCGCCCCAGCGCCCGCCGCCCCTGCTCCTCGCCGGTCGGCGGGCGGAACAGTCCTTTGCCGGTGTTCAACAGGTAGGGATAGGTGACCCCGTCACCGGGCTGGACCAGCAGATCAGGGTGGCCTTCGCCGTCTACAGCGGCGCTGCTCAGGTGCAGGGGCTGCCGGCCGTCGGGGTCGGCGGGCAGGGGCAGACCCAGCACGAAGGCGTGGTCCGCCCGGTCGCCCGGCAAGACAAACAGATGCCCCACCTCCGGCTGCGTCACGGCGGTAATCGTGGTCGGAGCCAGCGGCGTTTCACCCGCAAAGCCGAACGCCGCCGTCAAATGCGTCGTGCGCGGGTCGCCATATTGCAGCGTGGTCCAGTGGTCGCCGGTCCAGGCCGCCGCCGCCATGACCGCCTGGGTGCCGAAGTAGACCCCGGCGGCCAGCGCGATCAGGAGCCCGCCCAGTTGAGCGGCGTGCTGCGGCTGCGCGGCAAGCGGCGCGAGGCGTGTTGCAAGCGACCACTCGCGCCTTGCGCCACACTGTTAATCCAGCCCTGCTTGAACAACTGCGTGCGGCCACTGGGCACGGCCAGGTTGCCCCCACTCATGCTGCGGGCCATCAGCGCGAAAAAGCTGTCGGTCGGGTCGACCACGCCTGGCGCGGGAGCCGCCGGGTCGGGCGGCGGGCTGGCCGGCAAGCGGCCACTGAGGGGAGAGTTCGCGGGCATCACTGGGCCTCCTTGGCGACTAATAACTGCTGGGCCAGCTGGACCGGGGCCGCCGTCAAGAAACAGGTCGGCACATCCGCCCCGGCCCAGCGCACGGCCAGGATCTCATCGTCCGCCAGTTCGACCGCCTCCGTGACGGCCAGGCGCACGGCAGCGAAACTGAGACTAGGCGCGGCGATCTCCACCGCGGCAGTGGTCGCCCGCCAGCCGTCCGGCGCGGTCACGTCCGGCGACCAGACACAACCGAGATAGCGATAGAGGGCTGGCCCCTAATTATTATGTCGAGTTAATCGCGGCCGAGGCGGAGGCGGCCCGGCGGCCCGGGGCGGGATCCCCCGTCCTGGTCGGCCCGCCCCTACCTCTAGCGCCCGGTGCCCAACTCCGTCGGCAGCCCGGCTAGGTCGGTCAAGCAGCGGAAGTAATAGCCCATCTTGTTCGTGATGATGCCGGTCCCCTGTTGCCCCTGTCCCTGCCGCACCTGCTGCCGCGCTGTATGCAAGAGCGCGACAAAGGTCGCCTCGTCCAAGCCGCTGGCCTGCCAGAGTCGGTGGGCCTGGGTGACGTTGGCCGCCCAATGTGGGCTATCCCCCAGTTCGCGGCTGTGGTCCTGGATGACCCCGGCCAGATAAGCAC
>JALYUO010000811.1 GCA_030853735.1 Chloroflexota bacterium | reverse complement strand
GCACCTGGGGGTGCAAACTCCTCTCTTTCATAAACATCCAGATCATTAGCTGAATTACTATAGTGGTACTTCTAACTGGTCACTGCGCTGATTCCGCTAATCGCGGTGTGTCACCACGATCTATTACGCTAACTGGCTAGGCTAGGTTTCAGGAGGTAGCAGGTCGCCTAAAAGCGAATGTAGCGCGCTGGAACCCCACCGGAACGGCCGGCCTGCGGAGCATAGGGTTAATTTATTAAGCGCCCTTGTAGATCGGCCAACCGGCCGCGCAGACAAAGAGAATGCCCCGACCAACCGGCCGGGGCACTCTCTTTTGCGTTCACATCACCAGCGAACTAACAAAACCGAAGTCTTACTAGTTATTTACGCTGGTGATGCCATGTTTACCACTACTCATGGGCATCACCTCCTTGTTCCTGTACGGAAACCTCCACGAGGGAGGTGTGTTTTTATTACTACTGGGCTTATTATACCGTAGTATTAGGCCAATGTCAAGCCCAAAAGACCGAGTTTCTATGGGACTTTGGTCCTAGTGGCGGCGGTGGCACCGTGGCAGGCGGCGGCGCGGCAAGCAGCGCGGCTACAGGGGCTGGCCTTATATTTGCGGTGGGGCGGCTAGGCGCTCGGTGTACTTTTTGATCAGGTCGTCGAGGGCTTCGCGCAGCAGGGTGGCTTCGTTGCGCTTGACCGTCTTGGCGAGTTGGCTCAGGCGTTCCAGTTGCGTGGCGGTGTAGTAGCTCGTCTTGGTGATCATGCGGCTGTCGGTGATCGGCAAGGCGACTTTGTTGCGCCCGGTCGTTTTGGCGAGATACAGCGCCTGGTCGGCCTCGCGCACCAGTTCCACATCGCTGGCTCCGTGCGCGGGAAAGCCGGCCAACCCGACGGAGCAGGTAAAGTGCAAGTCGGGCCAGTCGGGGAAGGTCAGCGCGGCGATATGCCGGCGCAGTTCCTCCATCAGCGTGAACGCATCGTCTAGTCGCGTCTCCGGCAGGACCACGCCGAACTCGTCGCCGCCGTTCCGCACGACCACCGCCGTCTCCGGCAACGTCGCGCGCACCGCATCCACCACGCCGCGCAGCATCGCGTCGCCGGCTTTGCGCCCATAGGTGGTGTTAGCCGCCATAAAGCTGTCCAGGTCAAACAGCGCCAAGCTGAGGGGTTCGCCGCTGGCCTGGGCCTGGGGCATCAACTGTTCGCGCAACAGGTGGCGAAAGTAGGTGGCGTTGAGCAGACCGGTCATCGGATCGGTCGTCGGCATCTCAAAGGTGCTGGGATAATTCATCGGGTATTCCTCCTACAAGTATATACATACATCTGATAACATACATATCTATGTTATCACAGATTAGGATGCTTGTCAAGAAGCAAGAGCGTGGCAGGGCAGTGGGGCACGCAACAAGGCAAACTGCTGCCCAGCGCAAGCTCCATGAAGGTGTTGGAGGTAGGCGCGCACGGCTGTGCGCCGGTCCTGCTGGGGGCCGGCGCAAAAAGCTGTAGGAGGGAGGCTCCGCCCCGCGACCGTCGGGGGCCACGCTTCGCGCGGGGTGCGGCAACCTCTAGGGGAGATTGCGGTCAGGCCACGGTCGGGGGACACAGCCCCCTCCTACAATCCCGGTTGTTGGCGGGCGACCGGCGGGCTACGGTCGGGGGACGCAGCCCCCCTCCTACAATCTCGGCTGTTGGCGGGCGACCGGCGGGTTGAGTATAGATTCAGGCAGCGCCACTACAGCCACACACCTCAGCCCTGTGGCGCGTAGGAGCCGCCTAGACGGGCGAAGCTGGGGCGATACTCGGTGGCATCATAATCTGCCGGATCGACGCGGCGGGCCGCATACAGCTTGCTGGGGATATCGGTGTAGAGAAACGCCCCGGCGCGGTGCGCGGCCATCACGCCATGCGTGCCCGCCGTCAGCAGGTTCATGACCAGGTGGGCATAGGCGATTGCCATCTGCTTATCATAGACCTCCGGCTCACCGCTGCGGAGGACATAGGTCACATCAATCGGCAAGAAGCGCACACCCGGCAAGCGCGCCGTCAGTTCGCCGGCCAGGAACTCGGCCACATTGACCTTTTTGCGGTGGCCGTAGGCATCGGCTGGGCCTTCTTCGGGCACCGCGCGGCCCAGGTTCGCGCCTTCCGACAGCACCACGATGGAGTAGCGTTGTGGGTTGCGGCGGTCGGCGGCGATGCCGGCGGCGAGGCGGTCTATGTCGGCGGGTATTTCGGGGATCAGCAGACGGTCAGCCCCGGTCACGATAGCCGTTTCCAGCGCAGTGAAGCCGGCATCACGGCCAAACAGCCGGAACAGCACCGTCTCGCGGTGCGACGCGGCGGTGGAGCGGATGCGCCCGATCAACTCGGCAGCACGGCTGATGGCGGTCTGGAAGCCGATGCAGTAGTCGGTGCCCGGCACGTCGTTATCCATTGTTTTGGCGATGCCCCAGACGGGCACGCCCTGCGCGGCCAGCGCGGCCCCATAGCTGAGGGTGTCGTCGCCGCCGATCACCACCACGCCGTCCAATTCCAAGAAGGCCAAGTTTGCCAGCACCTCGGCGGTCAGGTCCACCGTCCCGCCCGCCGGCTGCCCGGCAGCGTAGGCTGCCAAGTGGCTGGGCAGATTCGCTACGCTCACGCGGGCCGGGTTGGTGCGGGTGGATTGCAGGATGGTGCCGCCCTGCCGGTCAATATCGCGCGTGTTGAGGCCGGTCAGTGGTTGGTGGGTGCCGCTCTCCCAGGTCGCTGCATCGTGCGGGTCGAAGCGGGTGCCCGCGAGTCCTTGTGCGCGGTCCAGAAAGGTGATGCCCTCCCAGCCGCCACGCAAGCCGGTGACGCGGATGCCCGCCGCTTCGGCGCGCGCGACCAGCGTTTTGATCGCGGCGTTCAGGCCGGGCACGTCGCCGCCGCCGGTGAGGACACCAAAGCTGCGAATCGGGTGGGTAAGTTGCGCGGGCATTGGTCGGCTCCTAGGTTCTCCCGATCCTATCGGGGTAAAGCATCATGATCCTATTGCGGCTACCGCGCATTGAGCATTTTTCGTGCCTGAAAACTTGAGTGAACAGCACCCTGGAGACACGGAGACATGGAGGATTTTAGAGAGGCGGCTTAATTATGCCGCCTGTACCGTCAGCACAGGCGCTCCCCGTGGCGTTCCCTATTCGGGTATTCGTTCCGTATGCGGGGACGGCCTGCGCCTACTGAACCGTTACAGAACGAAGAACCTTAAAGCCAACCCCCTTGCGTTCTCCGTGGCTCCGTGCCGCCGTGGTGCCGTCAAAGGCCCGCCGCGGCCAGCAGCGCGGCGGCGATCAGCAGGTCGTCGGGCAGGGTGATTTTGAGGTTGCGCGCGTCGCCGGGCGCGAGGTAGACGGGGATGCCGAGGGCTTCGAGCAGCGCGGCATCGTCGGTGACGGTCAGGTTGCGCGCCTGGGCCGCCTGATACGCGGCAACGAGCAGATCGGCGCGGAAGGCTTGCGGGGTCTGCGCTTGCCAGAGCGTAGCGCGGTCAGGCGTGGCGCGGATGCGCCCGCCGGCATCGGCCACCTTGATCGTGTCGCGGGCCGGGATAGCGGCGATGGCGGCCCCGTGTTGTCGCGCGGCGGCGATCACGCCCGTGATCACGGCGGGTGGGGTGAGCGGGCGGGCACCGTCGTGGACCAACACCAAGTCGAGCGTGGCCCCGGCAGCGGCGGCGGCGGCCAGCAGCGCGGCCAGACCGTGGTCGGCGGAGTCCTGGCGGCGCGCCCCGCCCGGCACCACCGCGACGACTTTGCGCC
>JALYUO010000765.1 GCA_030853735.1 Chloroflexota bacterium | reverse complement strand
CCCCTGCCCTACGCAGGAAGGGGGAGCAAGCCGGACTATGAGCTACTCTCTATTAAGTTCCATCGCTGCGTAGACTCCCCCTTCCTGCGTAGGGCAGGGGGTTGGGGGTTAGGTCGCCGGCCCTGGCGAGTTTCTTGCTTTTGCGATGGTGCAACCGTTGGACCGAAAAGGGATCACGAGGAGACACGTATGAAGCTGCAACCCCCCCCCGTGGCCGAGGATGTCGGCCACGCCCCGCCTGCCGCGCCCGCCGAGGTGGCCGAAGGCACCGCCGATCCGATTCCTGCGGGGCTGGGCCGGCGCAACGAGCCGGTAGATTGCGCGATCATCGGCGGCGGGCCGGCGGGCCTGTCGGCGGCGGTCTATTTGGGGCGGATGCGCCGCTCCACGCTGGTCTTTGACGACCGGGACGGGCGTTCGCTCTGGTCGCAGGTCAACCGCAACTATCTCGGCTTTCCCGACGGGGTAGAGGCCGCCGAACTGCGCCTCCGGGGTCGCCGCCAAGCGGCCTGCTACGGCACCGGCTTCTATGACGGTTGCGTGAACGGCATCACGCGCGAAGACGGCCTGTTCCGCATCAGCGTTGGCCCCAGCGATAGCGCCGGCGAGGGCGCAGGCACCGTAGAAAACGTGCAGTTGGAGCGCGCCGACGGCGAGGAACTGGGCGAAACTGCCGTGCAGCGGCGGCGCACGTTCTGGGCCGGCACGATCATCCTGGCTCCCGGTGTGACCGACGAGTTCCCTGAGTTCTTGGGCCGCGACGCGTGCGTGGGGCGCAGCCTGTTCTGGTGCATCATCTGCGACGGCTACGAGGCGATTGACCGCCGCGTGGTGGTGGTCGGCCACGACGAGGAGGCCGTTACGACCGCGCTGCAACTGCGCCAATTCAGCAACACCATCACCCTGGTGGCCGGCCAAGCCGACTTCAGCGTGCCCGCCACCCGCTTAGCCGACCTGGCCGCCGCCGGCATCGAATCGTTTCCCTATCCGATCACGGACTATCCCAATGAGGAGGGCTGCCTCAGCGCGATCCGCTTGGACGATCCGGCGCACACCCTGCTGCCACTGGACCTGATCTTCACCATCGTGCCCAAGCATCCCAACACGAAGCTGGCCCGCCGACTAGGCGTGAAACTCGATGCGAACGGCTATATCGTTACCGACAGCGAGCAAAAAACCAACGTGCCCGGTGTGTATGCCGCCGGCGATGCCACGCACCTCTACAACCACCAGATCAGCAGCGCCGTCCACGAAGGCGGCACGGCCGCGACTGCCGCCAACTACTATCTCTACGGCGATTTGCAAAAGCCGCGCAAAGCCTAGCGCCCCGCGTGCCGTCGAGCAACGCCGCCACGGCGAATTGCGGAATGCGGAATGCGGAATGCGGATTACGTAGGCGCGGCTTCCGTTTTTGGGCACGCCGCAGAGATAGATGTAGGACGGACAAGCCGCCTGATCCCGCCGCCGTGCGCCATGCGGGTATGCGTGGCGCATTCGGGGACGGCCTGCCACCCAGCCGCCAAGCCAGCCCGACCCCGCCGTATGGTATAATTTAGAAAGATCCGACAGCAACCCAACCAGTCGCCACACCTCTACATCCGTGACACCTGACACCTGACACCTGATACCTGATACCTGATACCTAGCTAAAGCGAGACCTCATGCAATCCACACCCGAACCGCTGGCCCGCCTGATCGACGAGTTTAGCCGCCTACCGGGGGTCGGCCCCAAAAGCGCCTCGCGGCTGGCCTTCTACCTGCTCCGCACCAGCCGCGAACAGGCCGAAGCCCTGGCAACGGCCATTGTAGACATCAAAGACCGCATCATCTTCTGCTCGGTTTGCCATAACGTGACCGAGAGCGATCCCTGCGCGGTGTGCAACGACCCCACGCGCGACCGGGGCAAGGTCTGCGTGGTCGAAGAACCGTTGGACGTGATCGCCATTGACCGCACCGGCAGCTACAAAGGGCTGTACCATGTGCTGCACGGCGCGATTCAGCCGCTCGAAGGCATCACGCCCGACAAGCTGCGGATCGCCGAACTGCTGCGTCGCGTCAAGCTGGGCGACATCGAGGAAGTGATCTTGGCGACCAACCCCAACATGGAAGGTGAGGCCACCGCGATGTATCTGCACCGCCAACTGGTGCCGCTAGGGGTCCATGTCACCCGCCTCGCACGCGGCCTGCCCATCGGCGGCGACCTCGAATACGCCGACGAAGTGACCCTGGCCCGCTCGCTCGAAGGCCGCCGCGAAATGTAGCGATTGCGGAATGCGGAATGACGACGAGTTCTGAGTTCTGAGTTCTGAGTTCTGAATT
>JALYUO010000733.1 GCA_030853735.1 Chloroflexota bacterium | reverse complement strand
ACCTTTGACGACGCGGTAGCAGGGCGCTTGGGCATGAATGGCTACGACCATCGCCGCTTCCTCAACGAGTTCTACACCGGGCGCTTTCCCGGCAGTTTCGCGCGTGGTGTGCCGTTCCAGGAGAACCCGCGCACCGGCGATGCCCGCATCTCCGGCACCGGCGCATCGTTAGCCGGCCTGGAGGCCGCGTTGTTGGCTGACGATGAGCGGGCAATTGAACTGGCGATCCGGCGCATCTTGCTGATCCACAGCATCATCCTGACAATGGGCGGTATCCCGCTGATCTATCTGGGCGATGAAATCGGCGCGCTGAATGACTACAGCTACCGCAACGACCCGGCCAAAGCCGGCGACAGCCGCTGGATTCACCGCCCGGCTACCGATTGGGGGGCGATGACGCGGCGCAGTGACCCCGCTACGGTCGAAGGGCGTATCTACGACGAATTACACCGCCTGATCCTGATCCGCCGGACGCACGCGGTTTTCGCCGGGCACGCTACCACGATCTTGGATGCCGGCAGCGCGCAGGTGTTCGCCTACACGCGCCAGGGAGCCGGGCCGCCGGTGCTGGCGCTGGCGAACTTCAGCGAGGTGCCACAAACCGTCGCGGCCAACGAACTGCGCCTCTACGGTCTCAGCTACCGATTCCGCGATCTGGTCAGTGGCGAATCGCTGCGCCTGGTCGCCGATCTGCCGCTGGACTCGTATCGCTTCCGTTGGTTGGTAGCCGATCTGTAGGAGCGCTGCTTGCTGCGCCGGTGTAATTTAGGGGCGCTGCTTGCCGCGCGAGAGAGACACGAATTGGATGAACGAGTTTAACACTAGGCTGGTGGCGTTAGCGCCCGACGCGCAATCACGCCTCTATCAGGATTTGGCAGAGGCTGCCCTGTCGCACTATGATCTCGCAGTCAGCGTGCCGCAGTTCTTGCAGCATAACAGTGGCATCAGCTATCACCTGCCCGTCTCCGCCGCAGGATGCTCGTACCTGCTCAAAATCAACGTGCCTATCGGCACCTCAGACGCGCCCGATGTTGCCCACTTGGAAGCGATTTGTGCTTGGTTGGCGGCGCTGGATCAGGACACCCATTTAGCTGTGCCGGCTCCCATCGCTAATCATGCAGGCCAGTGGGTGACGCTGTTGCCGGTTGCGGGTTTGGCTGTGCCTTTGCCGGTCACGGTCCAACATTGGCTCGAAGGCGAGATCGTCACTGATGATCTCTCGCTAGAACAGGCGGGTGCGATTGGCGGCTTGTTGGCGCAACTACACACGCACAGCAGTCGTTGGCTGCGTCCGATAGACTTTCGCGCGCCGGTTTACAATGCGGCACAGATCGCTGCGGCGCTTGCTGGGCTGGCCGGGGTAGTCGCTGCGGGTATTTTGACGGCGGACGACTTTGCCACGCTTACCGCTGCTGCGGGCCGGCTAAGTGAGCGTGTCCTTGCTCTCAGCCACCGACCAGCAGAGTGGGGGCTGGTGCATGGCGATTTGCATCAGGGTAATTTAGTCTGGATAGCTGGGCGGCCCCAGCCCATTGATTTTGGGGCGATGCTCTTAGCCCCATATTATTATGATCTGGGTGTCGCGCTCTACCATCTGCAATACCGTGGTCCTAACGTGTGTGCTGCCTTGATCGCGGGCTATCAAAACCTGCGCCCGCTCCCCAGTGATGCCGGCGTGATCATTGAAGCCTTTGTCCTGGGGGCGGCATTAGCGAATTTAGCCTTCCAGCACACCATTCCGGCACAACGCACCAGTACCCTTTTCGCGCGCAACGTGCGCGATCTGACCCGCTTTAGCCGGTCGCTGCTTACCGGCACGTCTTTTGTCCTAGCGTAATATCAAATCGGCAAGGGGGAAATAGCACATGATCCGTATCCACACACAATCTGTTGGACAGCCGCAAATCCACGCCGACAGCCACGGGCAGTGGGCCTCGGCGATTTTTCGTGCGCCGGTGGCCGGCCCGGTGGAGTTGCAAACGCGCGGGCTGGTCGGTGACCAAGTGGCCGACACCGCCAATCACGGCAGCCTCAATCAGGCGGTCTGCTGCCACCCGCTGGCCCACTATGCCTATTGGAACGCGGAGTATGGGCTGACCCAGCCCGACCGGATGCTGGGCGCGGGCAGTGTCGGCGAAAACTGGACGCTGACCGATATAACCGAGGCCGATGTCTGCATCGGCGATAGCTATGCCGTGGGCACGGCGCGGGTGCAGGTGAGCGGGCCGCGCTATCCCTGCACCAAACAGGAGCGCAAAGTGGGGTTGCCGGGCTTCCTCAAGCGCACGAAAGAGACGCTGCGAACGGGCTTCTACCTGCGCGTTCTCACGCCGGGCGTGGTGCAGGCCGGTGACGAGTGGCAGTTGATGGAGCGGCTATATCCCGACCTCACGGTTCAGGCGATCAATGCGTGCGGGCACCAAACCTTTGACCCGGCGGTGGCGCAGTTGGCAATGAGCGTGCCGGAACTCGCGCCTGCCTGGAAGCGCATCTTGCGGGCGGCCGGTAGAGGGGAAATGGAATAGGCGGTGGCCGAACTAACCCTGGCGCTGGCCCAAATGTGCTGCGAAAAAGGCGATTGGGCGGGCAATCTGGCGCGGGCCGAGACCTTGCTGGCCCAAGCCCAGGCGGCCGGCTGCGCGGTGATCGTGTTCCCGGAAGCCACGCTGTCGGGCTATGCCGATTACCGGCGCTTCCCGGCGGCAGTGCAACCGCTCGACTCGCCGCTGGTGCAGGCCGCCGTCGCCCTCACAGCGCGCTACGGCATCAGCGCGTCATTCGGCTTCCTGGAACCGAACCCCGCCGACCCACGCCCGCTGGTCACGCAGATCCTAGTGGCAGCCGGGCGCGTGCTGGGCGTGTATCGCAAAGTCCATATAGTAGACGAGGACGTGGCACTGTTCTCCGCCGCCACCGCCACGCCGGTGTTCGACCTGCCGGTGGCGGGTGCGACGATCCCCTGCGCGCTGGCGATCTGCTCCGATAGTGACCGGCCCGACCTGTTTGCCGCTTTCGCCGGGCAAGGCGCACGGATCGTCTTCCATTCCGCCGCGCCCGGTCTCTATGGGCGGCGCACTGATGCCGCCGGCCGGCAGGCCGGCTATGACTGGTATCGCGGCCACTTGGCCCAGCATCTGGGTGCCGCCGCCCGTGTCAACGGCCTGCCGATTGCTGTGGCCGCGCAAACCGGCGCAACGGTGGACGAAGATTTCCCCGGCGGCAGTTGCGTCTTCGGCCCGGACGGCACTTGCCTGATCGCTGCGCCGGACTGGGCTGAAACGCTGTTGATCACAACTATTGCTGTCTGAAGTCAGGGGTACGGAGTGACGGTTTTTGACCAGCACGAATACGCAGTGCGGTGTGAGTGGGGGCTGGGCGGCGTGGTGGAACTAGCTCCCCACAGCGATGTCGTGATCATCGTGGATGTTTTATCGTTTAGCACCTGTGTGGATGTGGCGGTGGCAAACGGCGCACAGGTCTATCCCTATTCCTGGCGCGACGGATCGGCGCAAACCTATGCCGACTCGCAGGGCGCGATTTTGGCCGCAGCACAGCGCACGCAACCCGGTTATACGCTCTCGCCTGCCTCCCTGGCTGTGATCCCCGCCGGCACCCGTTTGGTCTTGCCCTCGCCCAACGGCTCCACCCTGACCCTGGCGACCGGCGCGGTGCCGACGCTGGCGGGGTGCCTGCGGAATGCCGCTGCGGTCGCGGAGGC
>JALYUO010000687.1 GCA_030853735.1 Chloroflexota bacterium | reverse complement strand
GCCCCAGGCGGCGGGCAACGCCGCCCGCAGCGTTCACGCCAGCGCATTGCGCCCGATCACCGATTTTCTCCGCAGCAAAGATGCGGAGGCCACGCCGCTAGACGCGACGGACACCCCGCCGGACTCTGGGCCGCAGACCGCGCCGGGGCATGAAAGCGACCCGGCGGCAGCGAATCATGATCACCGGCCGGTGGATGCCGCCGACCCACTGGAGTCGGCCCCCGCGCCCAGCGACGTGGTTCGCGCGCGGGGGCCGGCGCAGTCGTCCCTACTCAACGGCAGCGGCGCTGGAGCTGCGCCGGGGCTGCGGAGCCTGCTGGTGCAAGAAGGAATGCCGCTGGACCCCGTGGCGCGCGATTTGGTGGACACGGTAGACGGGCTGATCGCGGAGGAACACTGGGCGGCAGCGATTGATGCGGCCTACGAAGTGGTTTATCGTGATCCTGATTATTTGCCGATCCACCTGCGGATGGCCGCAGTCTACCAGGCCCAGCACCAGACCGACGATGCCATTGTCAAGCTGCAAACGGTGGTAGATGTCTACATGGTGCGCGGCCAGCTTGCCAGCGCGGCCCGCGTCTTCCCCGAACTGATCGCCTTGCAGCCGGATAACGTCAATATTCGTACCAAGCTGGCGACCCTGCTGCTGGATATCGGTCAGACCGAGGGCGCGGTGGCGCAATATCTGGATTTGGCGGAGATGTATAACAGCAGTGGGCAGCAGGAGCGGGCGCTGGAAGAATTGCGCCGGCTGCGTGGCCTCGCTCCGGCCAGCGCCGAGGTGCGCTTGCGGACAGGGCTCTACCTGTTGCGCGCCGACCGGCCCGGCGATGCGCTGCCCGAATTCAGCCGCGCCTTGCAACTGGACCCCGATAACCGTCAGGCGCTGGTGCGGCTGTTTGTCACGATGGCTCTGCTGCACAACGATACGCAGTGGGATGTGCTGGGCACGCTGCTGGAATGGGCGGCGGACCCGGCGGCCCGCAGCGCAATCCGCGACGAGTTGCGCGGCTTCGCCTTAACCGCCGACCGGCCCGAACTGTTCTATGCGCTGGCCTTGCTGAACGATCTCGAAGCGCAGCACGAGGGGCTGGCGGATGCGGCCTTGCGCGCCCAGATTGATGCGCTCGACAACGGACTGGGCCTGTTGCCCGCCGGCGCGGCGGATGCGCTGGGCCTGCTGATGCGCTTCCGCCGCGGCCACTTGGCGCTGGCCGCGAAAGATGGGCGGCAGGCGGTGAACCTGTTCAACGCGGTGCTGACCGCCGTCAACGCGGACGATATTGCGCCGCTGCCGCGCCCCAACTTGGCCTTCCTCAAACTGCCCAGCCGGCTCGACATCTATCAGCCCCTGGCCCAGGCGTATGTGTTGGCGGGCGACAACGGTAAGGCTATCGAAACCCTGCAAACGGCCAAAACCTACGCCCCCTATGACCGCGCCATCTACACCCAACTGGCCGAACTCTATTTCTTGCAAGGCCAACTCGGTGCGGCCCTGGTCGCGCTCGACGAGCTGATCAACCACTACCAAAGCAACGGCCAGATCGAAAAGGTGATCGAAACGCTGGGCTATATGGCGAAACTCGCGCCCAATAATATCACGGTGCGCCAGAAATTAGCCGACACCTACCTCAAAATCGGCTATATTGATCTGGGTCTGGGCGAACTCGAAGTGTTGGCTGAACTGCAACGCAAGGCCGGCCTGGGGCGCGAGTCGGTTAAGACCTTCCAGCGCGGCGCGGACATCTATTGGCAGATGGGCCAGATGCAGGAGGCGTTCACCATCTATGATCGGGTGGTCCGCATGGCCCCCGGCGATGTGGATGCCCGCCAGCAACTGATCCACCTCTATATCACCGCCGGGCGGCTGGCCGACGCGACGCGCGAGCAGAAAAAGATCGCTGAGATTTACTTGCAACAAAAGCAGTCACAGAACGCGATTGCTGCGTTGCATGAACTGATCGCGCTGGCCCCCAGCGATACCGAGTCCTATTACGCGCTGGCCGAAGTGCTGGCCGAGCAGCGCGAGTTCGGCCAGGCGGCGCGGCTCTATAATCGCTTGCGCCGCCTCGAACCGGCGAAGGACGCGCAATTGGCGGCGCTCCAGGCCGATATGCAACGGCTGGCCCAGGACCACGCGGGAGGCACGGGCTCCGATCCCGACGGGAGGTAACGGCTCATGCCCCAGGTGGACTGGGTGGTTACGCGCATCGCAAGTAATCCGTCCACCCTGTTGGACCTGGCTGCCGTCACCCTGATCTTTTACTGGCTCCTGTCGGTTTTTCGCGGCACGCGGGCCACGATGTTGGTGCGCGGCGTGGTCATCCTCTGGCTGGCAACGGCGGGCGTGAGTACGCTGTTCCGGCTCAACACGCTGACCTGGCTGCTGCGGAACTCCGGCTTGGCCTTGCTGATCGGTATCCCCATCATCTTCCAACCCGAAATCCGCCGTGCCCTGGAACAGTTGGGCCGCACGGGAGCCTACCTGACGCGCGCCCGCCGCCGTCATGGCGACTTGGCGAGCACGATGGAGGCCGTGGTGACGGCCTGCGCGGGCTTCAGCCGCCAGCACACCGGCGCGCTGATCGTGTTTGAACGGCAGACCGGCTTGCAGGAATACGCCGACCGGGGCGTGCCGTTAGATGCCGAAGTGACGCGCCAACTGATCGCCTCGATTTTCTACCCCAACGCGCCGTTGCACGATGCGGCGATCATCATTCGCGGCGGGCGCATCGTCGCGGCCAGCGCCGTGTTGCCGTTGAGCGACCAAGTGCTGGGCGGCCAACACTACGGTACGCGCCACCGCGCCGCGCTGGGCATCAGCGAACATTCAGATGCCGTGGCCGTGGTCGTCTCGGAAGAGCGCGGCACCATCGGGGTCGCCACCAATGGGCGGCTGGTGGGCAACCTGTCGCCCGAACGGCTCCGCACCGTGCTGGCTGGGCTGCTGGGCGTAACGCCGGTCGCCGCATGACGGCGCAACGGCGCTCGCCGGCGCGGCGGCTGTGGCCCGGTTGGGAGCGCATCAGCCGCCTGATCCTGGCCTTTGTGATCGCCTCGTTGCTGTGGTTCTATGTGCTGAACCTGGAGAACCCCGCCGGCAGCGCCAACTATAATCGTATCCTGATCACGCCGCGCGGCTTGGGGAGCAACTTCAGTCTTGCTAATGACCTGGGCACCGCCACGCTGACGGTGGGTGCGCCGGCTGATGTGCTGGCCCGCCTGAGCGCAACCGACTTCGTGGCCGCCGTGGACCTGAGCGGGCACGGGGCCGGCACCTACCGCGTGCCGGTGGAGGTGGTGCTGCCGGCGGGCGTGACCAGTGCCGCCGCCGAGCCGGCCACTGTGGCCGTGCAGATCGAGGAGGTGGCCGAACGCACCTTGCCGGTGCAGGTGCGCCCGCTGGGCCGGCCCGGCCTCGGCTATCGCATCGAAACCCAGCAGGTGCGGCCCACTCAGGTGGTGGTGCGCGGGCGCAAAGACGCAGTGGCCCAGATTGACGCGCTGGTGGTCGAAGTGGATGTGGAAGGCAAGCAGGGCACCCAAGCCGGCGACGTGCGGCCCAAAGTGATTGATTTTGCCGGGCACGAAATCAGTGGGTTGGAGTTCAACCCGCAGTATGTCAACGTGACGATTGCCATTCAGCAACTGCTGGGCTATAAGACGCTGCCGATTCGGGTGCCGGTGGAGGGCGCACCCGCGCCGGGCTACCGCGTCACGGACATCGCTATCGTGCCGACCACCCTGACCGCCTACGGGCCGCCGGGTGTGTTGGAGCCGCTGAACTCGCTCGAAACCCTGCCTCTCTCCATCGAGGGGGCGACGCAGACGGTGACGCGCGACATCAGCGTGACGCTGACCAACAGCCTGACGCTCTATCCGCCCGGCACCAGCAACCTGATCAATGTGCGGGTGTCTATCGAGGAGATCAGCACCAAAACCAGCCTGTCGGTCTTGCTGGAACGCACCGGCCTGGCCGCCGGCTTGACCAGCGTCGAGTCGCCCGACCGCGTGGATGTGACCCTGAGCGGCCCGTTCGATGCGTTGCAGAGTCTGAAACCCGACAGCGTGCGTGCGACGCTGGACCTGAGCAGCTACGGTGAGGGCACCCATCGCATCACACCCGCGATCACCCTGCCGCCGCACACGACGCTCAAAGGGGTCGATCCCCCGGCGGTCACGGTGACGATCAGTAGCCTGCCCACGCCGACCGCAACGGCGACGGCGACCCCCACCGCGTTGCCCACCGCCACCGCCACGCTGCTGGCGGCCCCCCCGCACGTCGATCTAGCCCCAGCCGCGCCCTACGGCACGCCCGCGCCCCTCGCTACCCCCACCCTGATCCCGACCCCGGCGCGCAGCCCCTGATCTGCGGTGGGTTGCCCGCCGACCTCACCCCAACCCCTCTCCTAAAGGGAGAGGGGGCGTTTACGGAGTGGTGATCCTTGCTGCTCCTGTCCTAGACTCCCCCTCTCGCTTTAGGAGAGGGGGTTGGGGGGTGAGGTCGTCGTCGTCCTTCCGCAATCCGCAATCCGCAATCCGCAATCGGCAGACGTGGTATAATGAAGCGGCAAAGGGGGGCGCGAATGCCGGGGTTTGTTGGGTATGTGGGCGGGCGCGAGGCGGCACCGCTCGTGATCGCGGGCTTGCGACGGCTCGAATATCGCGGCTACGATTCGGCGGGGCTGGCGGTGCAGGCGGCGGACGGCAGTCTGATCGTGCGGCGGGGCGCGGGCAAACGGCTGGCGCTGGACCGGCTGGCGACGCGCTTGCCGCCGGGGCAGGCCGCCATCGGCCACAGCCGCTGGGCCACGCACGGGCGGCCTTCGGAGCGCAACGCGCATCCCCATTGCGATTGCGACGATGCGATTGCCGTGGTCCACGGCGGCATCGTGCCCGATTTTCTGCGCCTGCGTGACCGGCTCCAATCGGCCGGCCATCGCTTCCGCTCCGAGACCGACACCGAAGTGTTGCCGCACCTGATCGAGGAACGGCTGGCGGCGGGTGCGCCCGACCTGTTGACGGCGGTGCGCGCGGTGCTGGCCGATCTGGGCGGGGCGCAAGTGCTGCTGGTGCTGGCGACCTGTGACCCCGGCGCGCTGGTGGCCGCCTGCGTGGGCGAGGAAGACGGCCTGGTGATCGGCTACGGCGACGGCGAGATGTCGGTCGCGTCGGATAAGCAAGCCTTGCTGGGCTTGACACGCACCGTCGCCACGCTGGAAGCGGGTGACCTGGCGCGCGTCACCGCCGAGGGCGTGACCTATAGCGATTTGGCCGGCCTGCCGCTCGATAAGCACGTCTACACCATTGGGGCCGATACGGCGACGGTGGCGCTGGGTGGCTACCGGCATTTCACGCAGAAAGAGATATACGAGCAACCCGAATCGCTGACCCATACCTTGCGCGGACGGCTGGATGCGGCCACCGGCGGGGTCTACCTGGACGAGGTGCGCTATACGCCGGCGCAGATGCGGGCGCTGACGCGGCTGGTGATCGTGGGGGCGGGATCGTCGTGGTATAGCGCGCTGGCCGGGGCGTGGATTTTCGAGGCGTTGGCTGGGTTGCCGGTCACGGTCGAGTCGGCGACCGAGTTCCGCTATCGTGATCCGCCACTGGACAGCAATACGCTGGTGTTGGCGATCACGCAGTCGGGCGCGACGGGCGATACGTTGGCGGCGTTGGCATTGGCGCGGCGCAAGGGCAGCCGCGTGCTAGGCATCGTCAACGCGCTGGGCACGCCCGTTGAGGCGTTGGCCGACGGCATCATCGGCATGAACGCCGGGCCGGAACTGGGCCTGGGGGCGACCAAATCGTTTGTGTGCTCGCTGGTAGAC
>JALYUO010000663.1 GCA_030853735.1 Chloroflexota bacterium | reverse complement strand
CGGACGAAGGCGGCGACGCAAGCCGTGGAACGCTGTCTGACGCGCAAGGTAGGATTGAAGAAGTGGAGTGTTGAGATCGCGGCACCCGCACCGGGCTAAACGGATGTTTTATTTTGCCGAGTTCCCTAACGTGCATCTGCGGGCGATTGAAGCGCAAGGTATCGCTCGCCCAAGTGTCTACTTCGAGGGATAGAGGAACGGCAAACCCGGACCGCTCAAAGCCCAAACCAAAGCCACCGGCACCGGCAAAAAGATCAATGGCGGTGGGTTGTCCTAGACTCATGTGCAGCGATCCTCGCCGCTATTATACACCAACCGCTCAACCCGCGAAGGCGAGTTGAGGACTGCCGGACACGACCGCGTTACCCGAGTCGCGCAGCACGGCGCACGCTTCTACGGCGCGGTCCGCGATCAGGCGGGCAATTGCCAGCGAGGAGGTCGCGGCGGGCGAGGGTGCGTTGCGGACATGGACCATGTTAGCGGCGGCGTAGACCAGGAAATCGTCTACCAGCGTGCCGTCCGCCCCTACCGCTTGGGCGCGCACACCCGCCGGGCCGGGCACCACATCGGCGGCGGTGCAGGCGGGCACATAGCGTTGCAAGGCGCGCACAAACAGCGGTTTCAGGTAGTCGCGCGCCATCTCGTCCACGCCGGTGCGCCACCACTGGCCGGCCATGCGCCAAAAGCCGGGGAAGCGGGCCAACTCGGCCAAGTCACCAGGGACCAGATCGGTGCGCCGGTAGCCTTCGCGGGCAAAGGCCAGCACCGCGTTCGGTCCGGCCCACACCGCGCCGTCAATGCGCTTGGTGAAATGCACGCCCAGGAACGGCAACTCCGGGTCGGGCACGGGGTAGATCATGCCCCGGCACAGATAGCGACTCTCCGGCTTCAGCACATAATAGTCGCCGCGGAACGGCACGATCTGCGAGTCGCGCGGCGCGCCAGCCATCACCGCCACGCGGTCGGATTGCAACCCGGCGCAACTGACCACCGCCCGCGCCCACAGGCTACCGCGCGCCGTCCGCACGCGAATGCCCTCCGGCAGCACGCGCAGCCCCCGCACGGCGCAATCGGTCACAATCGTCCCGCCCGCCGCCCGAATGTCGGCGGCATACGCCTCGGCCACCCGGCCATAGTCCACAATGGCCGTGTTGGGCGACCAGATCGCGGCGATGCCGGCGGCGTGCGGCTCCAGTTCGCGCAACCGTTGCGGCCCGATCCGTTCCAGGCCCGCCACGCCGTTAGCGAGGCCGCGTGCGTGCAGATCGTCCAGGCGCGGCACCTCGTTCGGCTCAGTCGCCACGATCACCTTGCCACAGCGATCCACCGGAATATCGTGCGCGGCGCAATAATCCCTCAACAGCCGCACGCCGGTCGTACACAGCGTCGCTTTGAGCGATCCCGGTTTGTAATAGATGCCCGCGTGCAGCACGCCGCTGTTATGGCCGGTCTGTTGCATCGCCACCTGGGGGTCTTTTTCCAGCACGATCAGCCGCAAGCGTGGATAGCGCGCCAACAGTTCGCGCGCCGTCGCCAACCCGACAATGCCTGCGCCGATCACCACTACATCATACGGTTTGCCCATGTCTGCGCTTCCCTTCCCTAACGTCCCAATCGCCGTCCTATTTTACACTGGGAGAGTGATTGTTGCAAAAGTGAGTTCTACGCTCATAACGATGCAGCGTGATCTATCGGCGGCGAACTGCGGTTGCTGCGGTTGCCGCAGTTTGTGTATACTGACCGCTATGGGCACTACCAAAATGCACGCAGATGAGATCGAGACCGATGCCGCACTTGTGCGACGCTTACTCGCCGGGCAGTTTCCACAATGGGCCGATCTACGGATCGCGCTGGTCGAGTCGTACGGAACCGATCACGATATCTATCGCCTGGGTGACCAGCTAGCCGTGCGGCTGCCACGCATCGGCTGGGCCACAGAGCAAGCGGCACTAGAGGCGGAGTGGCTGCCGCAGCTCGCGCCGCACTTGCCGCTCGCGCTCCCAGTGTCGCTAGCGATAGGGCATCCGGGCGCGGGCTATCCCTTCGACTGGTCCGTGTACCAGTGGCTGCCCGGCGCGAACGCCAACGGCACGCTTGACGATCTGGATCAGGCGGCCGTCGATCTTGCCGCATTCATAAAAGCACTGCGCCAGGTTGACACCACGGGAGCCTTTCCACGTCGGCCTCATAGCCGCGGCGGACCGCTCGCGGAAGGCGACGAACAGGTGCGTCAATCGGTCGCACAGCTCGGCGACCGCATTGACGGCGCGGCCACCCTGCGCTCATGGGAACAATCGCTCAACGCCCCGGTATGGGACGGCGCAGCGGTCTGGGTACACGGTGACTTGCTGCCGGGCAACCTGCTCGTCGTCAATGGTCGCCTCTCGGCGGTGATCGACTTCGGGGGGCTCAACGTGGGCGATCCCGCCTGTGACCTACAGCCGGCGTGGAACCTGTTCGTCGGTGACAGTCGCCGGCGGTTTCGCGCCGCACTCGCGGTAGATGCCGCGTCATGGTTGCGGGGCCGCGGCTGGGCGCTCTACCAAGCTGTGTCGGCGCTGCCGTACTACTGGGACACCAACCCTGGGATAATCCGCCAAGCCACACACGCGCTGGCGCAAGTCCTCGCCGACAGCTCCCCTTGAGCGACTCAGTTGTGCGGGGTCTCAGCAGAGATGCCGGCCGGTCCCAATACGGCAACCCGGCGCGCCGGGCTGCGTTGCACGCGGAATGCCCGTCGTTGTACTCCTTTGTCCCCTACTGGGGCTGAATAGTTACCTACGCTTCACGTTTTACGCGGCTCATGGCTGATAGGTGATCCGATAGATCGCACCCGTTTTGTCGTCGGTCAGCAGGAGCGATCCGTCGGGCGCGACGAGTGGATCGACCGGGCGACCCCAGACATCGCCGTTACGGTTCCAGCCCGTGGCGAAATCCTGGACAAGCGCATCACCCGCTTGGGGGTCGGGGTGCCCGCCCGCAAAGCGCACGCGCACCAGCTTGTAGCCGGTGGGCACGGTGCGGTTCCAACTGCCGTGGAAGGCCACAAACAGGTCGCCCGCGAACTGCGCCGGGAACTGCTTGCCGTCATAGAACGCGAGGCCCAGTGGCGCGGAGTGCGCTTGCATCTCCACTGCCGGCACGCCGGTCTGCGCGCAAAAGTCTGCCGGCGGTGACTGCGTGGTGTCGGGGATACGCTGCCCATAGCAGTACGGCCAGCCGTAGTTCTGCCCGTCTTGGACCTGATAGATTGTCTCCGGCGGCGTGTTGTCGCCCAAGCCGTCGCGCCCGTTGACGCTGGCCCAGACGGTATTGCTGCCCGGCTGCAAGACTAGGCCGACGGCGTTCCGTAGTCCAGCGGCGAAAATACGCTGGAACTTGCCGTCGGCGCTATAGAGCGAAATCGCCGCCCGCTTGGGATCGGTTTCTTGGCAGACGTTGCACGACGACCCCGCCGCCACTAACAGGCTACCGTCGGGCTGGAACAGCAGTGTGCGCGTCGAGTGCCCGCCGCCGCTCGGCAGGTCGGAGGCCAGCACTTCGTGCTTATCGGCGGTGCCGTCGCCGTTGCTATCGGTCAGGCGGATGATCTGCGACTCGGTGGCGACATACACCGCGCCGTCACGGAAGGCGAGACCATGCGCCCCGCGCAGGCCGTCGGCAAAGACGTGCAGCGCGTCGGCCACCCCGTCGCCGTTCGCATCGGGCAACGTGTACACGCGGTCACCGCTCGGCGCGGTGGCATAGAGCAAGCCGCGCGGCCCCAGCCCCAGCCAGCGCACTCCGCTCATCCCCACAGCATACAGATTGACCCGGAAGCCCGGTGGCAGGTTCAGCGTCTGCGCGTCGGCGAACAGCCCTTTGGCGGTGGCCGCCGTCGTCTGGATCTGCACCGGCTGCAAATGCAGGGCTGTTTTGCCCGCTGCATCCGGCGGAGCCACCGCGCCGGGGCCGGGCGTGGGCACCACCGTCTGAGCTGGGGCTGGGCCGGTCGCCGGCGTGGCGGGAGTCTCGGCCGTCATCGCTTCGGTGGCGGTCGGCAAGATTTCTTCCGTCGCCGTGGGCAGCGCGGTTTCCGCTACCGTGGGTAGAGCGGTCAGGGGCGTGGGCAGGGCGGTCTCGCCGGTAAGCAGCACGGTCGGCGTACTCCCCTCTCCCTTCAGGAGAGGGGTT
>JALYUO010000648.1 GCA_030853735.1 Chloroflexota bacterium | reverse complement strand
TCGGTGGCGAGCGTGGCGACAGCGACCTGCGGCCCCCAGCCGGCCAGCGCCAGCGCCGCACCCAGCGCCAATTCGCTGTTGCGTCCGCCCCGCCCCGCTCCGCGCACCGTGACGGTGGTTTCGCCGCCCAAGACCAGGCAGGCCGGGCGCGGCACCGGGTGGCCGCTGGTCTGGATTTCTTTCGCCAGCGCCGCCAGCAAGCCACCTACGGCACGGGCCTCCCCTTCCAGATACGTGGTGAGCAGCAGCGCGTGCAGGCCCAGGTCGCGGGCAGCAGCGACGGCAGCCAACGCCGCGCGGCGGTTGTCCCCGATGATCGCCGTGATCACGCGGGCAAAGAGCGGATCAGAGGGCTTAGGCGTGTCGGGCAGGTCGCCTGCGGCTCCGGCGATCAAGTGATCGCGCACGGTCGGCGGTACGGTGGCGGTCAGTTGGTAGCGGGCCAGCACCGCCAGGGCATCGGCAAAGGTCGTCGGATCAGGCACGGTGGGGCCGGAGGCGATCACATCCAGCGGGCTGCCGACCACATCGCTGAGGATCAGCGCGACCACCGTGGCGGGGGCGGCGCGCTGGGCCAGCCGGCCGCCTTTGAGTGCGGCTAAATGCTTGCGGACAGTGTTTAGTTCGCCGATGGTCGCGCCGGCGCGCAACAGCGCATCCGTCACCGCCTGCACATCCGCCAGGGTGAGCGGCGGCGCGGGATCGGCCAGCAGCGCCGAGCCGCCGCCGGAGATCAGCACCAACACCAGATCGTCGGGACCAGCGGCACGGGCCAGCGCGCCGATACGTTGCGCGGCCTCCACACCGCGTGCATCGGGCAGCGGGTGGCCGGCCTGCACCAACTCAATCGTGGTCGGGCCAGGGATCGGCGGCGGGTCTTTGACGATCACCAAGCCGCCCCGCCATGCCTCCAGCCCGCCCAGCACGGCCTCTGCCGCCAGGGCCATCGCCGCGCCGGCCTTACCCGCCCCCAACACAAACAGGCGGTCATACGCCTCTAGCTGTAGCGTGGTCCCGCCGACCGTGAGCAGGCCCGCCTCCGCATCCA
Organism: Chloroflexota bacterium; assembly: GCA_030853735.1. Classification (GTDB taxonomy): domain Bacteria; phylum Chloroflexota; class Chloroflexia; order QHBQ01; family JAICKM01; genus JAICKM01. Next base: position 9,303 of record JALYUO010000648.1, on the reverse strand, counting down.
GCCGCAACGCCGCGCGCACCGCCACCGCCGGGTCTACCGCCCGCAACGCTGCCGCGTTCAGCCGGTCCACAATTTCCCGCACGCTTAACTCGCTCATGGCTCACCTAGTCATCAGGTATCAGGGGTCAGGGGTCAGGGGCCAGGAGACGGGTGTCAGAAGACGCAAACCTGATCTGATAGCTAAATACCCGACCCCTGACCCCTAAAGAAAAGAGGGCTACCCACGCGGGCAACCCTCTGATGATGGCACATCATGCACCCTTTATCGACGACAACCTTCCAGCTTACGACCGCCAGTTAGCTCCAGCCCGGCACTCCCACGGCACCCAGAACGGTCCATTTACTGCTGCTACCTTCCGGTCCTGACAGGGTTCATAGTGTTCTGCCGCGTGGGACCTGACCTTCAACACCACTTCTCGGTCGCAGTCCTACAAAGTCGGGCCTCAATTAGGAATTCCGCCCCGCTAAAGCGCATTGCGGGTACAGGGTAGCGCTAGCTCCCCGCCTAGCATGACTAACCTTATGATACCGCAGCCGGGTCTAGTTGTCAAGGTTAGCAATCGCTGCAACCAGCTATTCGGTGGCTAACGGTTGACCATGCCAATACCAGGACGTGCGCGGCTCCATAATCATCGGATCCGTGTTGTAGACTTCCTTCCAGCCGTCCCAAGCCAGTGGCTGCATAATGCCAAGCAGACCCTCGAACACAGCAAAGAAGCAGTCAGTCAGTGGATCGCCTGCCGGTAGGGTGGGAGATTGAAATGTGACGCTTTGACCTCCACCGTTGTTGGTGTAGATTTCTAGATGCTTCCAGCCTTCCTCAGCCGTGTCCGCCCCGTCGCGTTCCGCACCAAGGCCATACGGCACAAACGGTAGGTGCAGGAGTGTCGTCTGGATCGCTTTGATCTGCTCACTGACCCAGGTGCGCTGGTCCTCGAAATGGCTCAAACTCACCGTCACACTGGGCCAATCCGGCAACGTCCAACCCCGTCCAAAATCGTTGCGGCCATTCCAGTGAGCAGCGCGGATGACGGGCTTGAGGAACCCTGCCTCACGGTTCATTGTATCATCGGTGTAGATGGCTAGGGATCGCCACATACGTGGGCCATCGTAATGGACTAAGCGCAGATCGGGCTCTAACCAGCCAAAGCGGTCTACCTCTTGTGGCGGATGTAACGCGCGCGGACCTTCGATTAACGCACCCGCAATGCGTTTGAGCCGCCGAATATTCAGGGTACGGGCTTGTATTTCTTCATCGGTAGGCATAAAACAAACTCCGAGCTACTCCAACCGCTGTGTCAAGCGCCGCGTGTCGTAGCGCAGCTTTTTGGCCCCCTCGGCGGAGACTTGGCCGCCCTGTTCCAGCTTGGCGGCTTCGGCGTTGGCGGCCTGGGCTAGGTCGGCCTCACCCATGTCGAGCAGTCGCGTGGCGGCTTGGCGCAGCTTGCTGGTGGCTCCGGCAATGTTGCCCACGGCGGCCTCGTCCAGCGCGCGGGTTTGCAGGTTGAACGCGCTGATCTTTTCCACCGTGTTCATCACCTGCGGGTCAAGCGTACCCATGCCGGAGGGGCTGAAGTCGAGCAGCACATCAGCGCGGGCTTGTGCCCCGGTGGTGCCGGTCGGCCCCGGCACGTCATAGGCCAGGGTCACGTTGGCGATGCGGAAGCTGCCGGCGGCGCGTGTCGGCACGATTAATTCGAGCAGCAACGCCGGCGGTGCGTCGGCGGCCAAGTCGCCCAGGTCAAAGGTCGCCGTGCGGTCTTGGATCGCCACGTCGCGCAGGGTGCTGATCACCGGGCGGATGCGGTGGGCGCGGCGCAACTCCACGCCCGCGCTCAGGCGCACGGTGGCGGCCAGGTGGCGCACGCTGATCGATTGCACCGCTTCCAGCTCTTTGGCAAAGGCGGGTGGAATGTCTTTCGGCTCCGGGGCTAGGTAGGCGTTGCCCTGGCTTTCGTCGGCCATCGCCACCAGCAGCCGCTCGTTGAACTCGCTGCCCACGCCGACCGTGCTGACGGCCACCCCGGCCGCCTTCGCCTGACGTGCCAAGCCGGCCACCGCGTCAGGATCGCGGGTGAAACCGTCGGTCAGCACGATCATGCGGCTGATCAGGTTGTCACTTGCGCCGGCCTGTAACTCGGCCAGCCCGGCCTGGATGCCGGAGGCCATATCGGTCTCATCGCCCAGGCGCACCGCGTCGAGCCGCTCCACCGCGTCAGGGATGCGGGCGCTCTCGGCCCCACTGAGGCCGTGCAGCAGCACTTCGGCCCGCCCGGCAAAGGCCACCAGCGAGAAGCGGTCGCCCGGCTCCACATGGCCCACCGCCTCGCGCAAGGCTTGCTTCACCGCGTCGAGGTTCGAGGGCGCGGCGCGGCGGATGTGGTCGGGGATATGCGGGAAGGTCCAGACGGGAATGCCGTCGGCGATCACCTCTTTGACATGGCCCAGCCGCGCCAACTCCTGAAACTGCTCCTGGCTGAGGACCGGCAAGCGCATGGACTCGCTGATGTCCAGCACGATGCCCAGATTGACCGGCACTGAGCGCGTGCCCAGATTGGCCGCCGGGCGCACATCCACCATCAGGTAAACCAAGCGCGGTTCACTCGCGGCGGGCACCGCCTGGGTGTTTAGCCGGCATTGCAGCATCACTTCATCGGGCATCGCGTTTCACCTTTCGCGCCTAATGCGCTCTAGCACCGCCACTACGCCGCCGGTCGCTTCCCAACCCAGCACGCGGCGTAGCCCGGCTCCATACGTATCCTGCCGCTCGCGCAAGCGATCCAGGCGCAGGCGGCAGCCCCAACTTTCAACCGTTTTATAGGCGACCCATTCGGCAAAGCCCTCGCGCAACTCTGGGTCGGCCAACAACGGCGCGTTCTCGGCCTGCCAGGCGTGGGCATACTCGTGGGCCAGCACTTCGCTGAAAAAGATGCGGGGCAGGCCGTATTCGACATAAATGGCCCGCAACCGCCCGGCATGGACAAACAGCCCCACCAGATCCGGCCCGTTGTCGGATTGCGGATCGCGGATTGCGGATTGCGGATGGGGTTCCGACCCCTCCCCCAACCCCTCCCCCTTTAGGGGAGGGGAGCTAGACGACCTCTCCCCCGACCCCTCCCCTACGAAGGGAGGGGAGCTAGACGAACGAGACTCCCCCTTCCTTCGCAGGGAAGGGGGTGGGGGGGTTAGGTCGGCCCCTGCACGGAGGGCAGCGATCTGCTCACGGTTGACCAAATGCAAGGTCGCCCCTATGTTTAACTCAATTCCTAGCACGGTTGCGACGCTGTGGCGGATACGGGCGTAAATCTGCTCGGCTGCACTGGGATCGTAGACGGCCGTGCCGTGGCAGCCGGCGCAGAACACGCGCCCGTCGGGGCGACGATAGAACTGCGCGCCGACCGGTCGCCCGCAGGCGTGGCAATGGGGGCGCGCCCAGCAGTCGGGGCAATAGAGCCGGCGCACGAGGCCACCCAGCGCATAGAGCGGCCCGGTGCGCGTATCCAGCCCTTTGTGGCAGACAGCGCAACGCAAAAGGCGGCCCGCACACGGCGCACAGTAGTAATGCGCCGTCGGATCGTCGCCGCCCATGCTCAGGCGCACGAGGTCGCGGGCGGCCAGGGTGGTGCCGCAGGCGCTGCACCACTGGCCGCGCTGCGCGGGCAGGGCCGCCGTCATCCCAGCACCGTTATAGCAGGCCAACGGGCGCGCGGCACGCCTTTGGCTTGCACCAGCACATGAAAGCGGCCCAGCGCATCGGGATCGATCAGGCGGAACAGCCGTGTCCGCTGGGCCAATGCCGCCTCGTAGGCTGCACGGTCGGCGGTAGGGGTTGCGCCCACAGCGGCAAGCGCCTCGCCCAGCCCTAAGCCGACTAGAAAGGCCATCTGTCGCGTGATCGCCACGGTCTCCAGGCCCCCTGCTTGGCCCGTCCGTTCCAGGGTGGTGAAATCTACGTGCGCCGTCATGTCCTGCGCTCCCGGTGCGCTGTAGAAATCGTCGGTCACGCGGCCCCCGCTGTAGCAGAGCAGTGTGCCAGCGGGCCGCAGGGCGCTATACAGCCGGGCGGCCGTGTCGCCGTAGTCAATGGTCAGCACGAAGCCGCGTTCCAGGCCCGCCGCCACGCCACGCAACCAGGCCGGCGCGGCTAGGTTGACCTCGCACGGTTGGTCCAGCGGTGGCAGGAGATCCAGGTCGGCAAAGTAGGCGGCTAACGCGGGATCGGACAGCGGTCCCCGTTCTTCCACGAAACGCCCATCCGCCGCCAACGCCACGTAAATCTCCACCCAGCCGGCAGCAGTGTGTACCACGCGATGCACGGCAAACGCATCCAGCAGCTCGTTGCTAAACACCAGTCCCGCTCCCGTTGTCGCCGCCGCCCAGCGCATCCGCGCGGCATGGCCGGCGGCGGCCAGCGTTGCCGCCTGCCGCGCTTGCAGGGCCGGGCTGCGCTCCACGACCACCGCGTCCAGCCGCGTGTAGAGGCCGGGATCAGCCGCCCGCAGCGCCGTCAGCAGATCAGCCATCAGCCGCCCCGACCCCGCCCCATGCTCGGCCAACAGGAAGCGCGGTGGGTGGTCCAGCGCCGCATCACAGCGCCGCGCGAACACGGCCAACGCCGCGCCAAAGGCCGGGTCCACCTCCGGTGACGTAGTGAAATCGCCCCCCCGCCCCAGCGCCACCACCCCCGCGCTATAATAGCCGTAATCGGGATCGTACAGTGCCAAGTCCATGTACTCCGCAAACGGGATGCGCCCCCCCGCCGCCCCAATGCGGTCGCGGATGATGCCGATCAGTGGCGTGGGAGCAAGATCACTCATTGAGTCCATGATACTATATACGCAAGAGAAAGGGAAAAGTTGAAAGGGAAAAGTGGAAAGTGGAAAGTGTTGGGTTGCGTAGAAGCAGGGAGGCGACGGGGCGCTCTGGTTTCGGGAGCGTGGCATCTCCCGTTAGGTAGATTTGGAGCGTTGGCTGGGTTTTTGCTGGGCGATCCGTTTTCGTTCCACGGAGTCGCGGAGGCCGGCAAGCATTTTGCTGACTTCTTCCGCTTGCATCACTAGGATACCGAACTGATCTGTGTCCAAATACCCCACATCCAGGGCAATGTATAATTGAGAGCGCACTTCCCCACATGAAGCTTTAGCAATGCCCAGGAAGTGATGAAACTCTGGCAAGCCGCCACGTTCAAATCCTTCTGCAATGTTTGACATGACAGAGACAGCAGCACGCTGTATTTGGTTCGCAAGACCGAAATCTTTAGCGAACCCACCGTGCCGGGTTACGCCATAAATCGCGGCTGTCAACGCCCGCGCCTTTTGCCAAGTGTGCAAATCCTCAAACCGCTCCGCTTTAGCCATCATCCCCTCCTACTTTTCACTTTCCACTTTTCACTTTCCACTTTCCACCAACGCCTTCAACCGCCGCAACGCCGCGCTGGTCAAGCCGTCTAGGTCGCGCTGGACGAGGGAGCCGAGGAAGGCCAAGCCGGGGATCGTCACGCTGTAGTCTATGCTGAGGGTAACGCGCGTAAGGGGAGGCGCGACGGGCGCGGCATCGGGGGGGGGGTCGGGGGCGACCTGCCAGGTGGTGCGGCTTTGCACCATGCCGCTGCTATCGCTGACCAGCAGATGCGGCGGATCGAAGGCCACGATCTGCATCTGCACCGTCAGCGGCAAGCCGCGAAAGGTGCCCTGCGCTTCAATGGTCGCCCCGATGCCCGCCGGCGGCGGCGTGAGCAAGCGCACGCTGCGGAACTCGGTCTGGATGCGCGGGATATTGGTGGGATCGGCCAGAAACGCAAAAACGCGCTCCACCGGCGCGTCTATGCGAATAAAATGGGCGATACGAGGCATGGCCGACGGATCTCCTACGTGCCGGGGTCCGGCGGGTTGACATAATAGACCAGACCCAAAGCCCCCGGCCCGATATGCACCGCCACCACCGGGCTGACCGGGCTGATGTAGAAATCGCGGACGTTGGGCGCACGGCGGCGGATGGTGTCGCGCAGCTCTTCGGCCTCTGCCGGCGTGGTGGTGTAGCCGACCGCAGCGGTGTAGGACTGGTCTTTCACATGGTTCGCCAACAAGTCTACAATGCGCTCCACGGCTTTACGCTTGGTTCGCACCCGTTCCAGCGGCTGCACTAAGCCGTCGCGCACCGTCAGCACCGGCTTGATCTGCAACATCGTGCCGATCATAGCCTGCGCGCCGCCGATCCGTCCACCCCGTTGCAAGTATTCGAGCGTGTCCACCACGAGCAGGATCTGCATCCGCTTGACTAGGTCTTCGACCAGCGCCACGCATTCGGCGTGCGATTTACCGGCTTGTGCGGCCTGCCCGGCGGCGACCGCCATCAGGCCGGTGCCCATCCAGGCCGAAAGCGTGTCCACGACTGTGATCTGCACCCCTTCGTCGGCCATCATGCCGGCGGCGAGGCGCGCCGAGTTGATGGTGCCGCTCAGTTTGTGCGACATCGTGACGACGATGATGCTGTCATGGTCTTGCGCCAGATCGCGGTAGACGCGCAAAAACTCGTCGGGGGTCGGCTGCGAGCTAGTAGGCAGCGTGGCAGAGGCTTTGGCGCGGCGGAAAAACTCCTCAATGCTGATGTCGTGTTCGCGCACACTCTCCCTGCCGAACAGCACCGACAGATGCGCCACCCGCAGGTCGTATTTCGCCACCAGATCGTCAGGCACATGGGCCGTGCTGTCGGTCACAATACCAATTCGCGCCATAGAGACCCTCCTTGTCCCGGTCTAATGAATGAACGCCGCGCCCAGCAGCCACGCAACGGCCAGCACCGCCGCCAATGCCGCACAAATCCAGCCTAAGCGCCACAGAGCCGCCGCCCAGGCCACGCCTTGCCCATGTTCGGCGTGGCGCAGATGCCCACCAGCCAGCCGCGCCTGCCCCGTCGCCGACGGCTCGACCTTCGCCATGTAACGCAGCCACCAGGCGCGCTCACAATAGCTCCACTGCCCCAGTTCGCTCGCGCGCACAATGTAGCCGGACGAGTCGGCAGCGTGCCGGCGCGGCGCGGGTGGTACGGGGCCGTTGAGCGGTGTGGGTGAGTGACGGGACGGCATCGGCTAACTCTCGTCGGACGATTCGCGGCTGGGCAGCAGGGGTCGCAGGTCGGGCACATTCCCCAGATCCTCACCCGGCAGGCGACCGGCCAACGCTTGCGTCAAAATCTGTTGCTGGATCGCAAAGGTTAGGTCGCCGCGCGTGCGTTCCAGCACGCTCCGCACCAGATCGGTGGTGCGCCGCAGCCCGCCGGTGACGGCATCGGGGTAGTCAATCGTGACCAACAGGCTATAGATGTCATCCATCACGCCCAGGATGGCTTCAGTGCGTTCGGTCGCGCCCTGGCGCAATTGGTCCAGCACATAGCGGCGCATTTCGCCCGCCGCCTCGCCCAGGCCGTTAAGATAGGGTGCGGCTTCCACCCCCAGCGTCGCCGGGTCGGGCAAGGGCACGCCGGCCACGACGGCCAGCACAATGGCCGCTTCAGCAAACTCTTTTTGCGCGTCCTGCACATAGCCGGTCCAGTAGACATCAGGCGTGAGGGTCAGCGCGGCACGGGTGCCCGCTACCCCGGCTGCGGCTTGCGCCAGCAATTGGCGCGCCAGATCAAACTCGCCGCGATGGGTGGCGCGGATGGATTGCGCGCAGTAGCGGATCGTGGCCCGCGAGTCGGTGAGGGCGCGTTCACGGGCGCTGTTCTTCGCTTCCAAGTCGCGCACCAGGCGCTCGCCGATGCTGTCCAGCGGAGGGTTGCTCACCGGCGATCCTTACTGGTCGGCGGGCGGGGTGCGCCCATTTTGGCTCGGCGGTTGGTAGCCGCGACTGCTGCGGCGGCGCGCCGGCGCGTTGGGGTTCGCCGGCTTAACGGTCACGCGCACTTCGGGATTGGCCGCCGGACGACGGGCCGCCACGCTGCCGCGCGATCCGCCGGTCGTGGGCGTGGTCGTGACTACATCGTTCTTGCGGTTGCGGATGCGGATGATGACGAAGACCGCGACCAGCAGCAAGATGACGGCGATGATCGGGATGTCGAAGGGGCGCATGGCTTCGCGCACGGCTCGCGGCGGCCAAGTCCAGCCGGCCCAGGCCAGGGCCAACGACCAGGGGAACGAGCCGAGGAAGGTGTAGATCAGAAACTTGGGGAAGTTCATGCGCGCGACACCGGCTGGGAAGGAGATGAAGGTGCGGACCACCGGCAGCAGCCGCGAAAAGAAGGCCGTGGCCTCACCCCAGCGATTAAACCAGCGATCGGCAGTATCCAGATGGTGCTTGTTGAGCAGGATATATTTGCCGTACTTTTCGATCAGTGGCCGGCCCCCCAGCGCGCCGACCCAGTAGGCCAACGCCGAACCGAGCGTACAACCAATCGCGCCCGCGAACCCGGCGATGATCAAGTCCAGCGGCCCTTTGACCAGATAGCCGCCGGCCAACGGCATGATGATTTCGCTGGGCAGCGGGATGCAGGCGCTCTCAATCGCCATCATCACGACGACCCCGAACCAGCCGACTGTGTGATACAGGGTTTCCAGAAAGCTCCAGAGTTGTTCTTCTAGCCCATGAATAAACTGCACCCACAATCCTCCTCAGTCGCGCAACTCCCACCGCAGCCTCTGCCGGTGCGTCCTGTACCGGGCATTGGGGCTAATTGTACCCGATAGGGGAACCGGTTGCAAGCCCGCTGATTGGCATTTGTTCATAACTCAGTGGGATCAAGGTGTAACACCGGGGTGAGTGTAGGGCCGCAATTCATCGGGATCAAGGTGTAACACCGGGGTGAGTGTAACACCGGGGTGAGTGTAGGGCCGCAATTCATTGCGGGGGTTGGCAACCCAACAACCCGCAGTCACCCCTTACAAGGTGTAACACCGGGGTGCGTGTAGGGCCGCAATTCATTGCGGGGAAGTTGGCAACCCAACAACCCGCAGTCACCCCTTACAAGGTATGTCGCGGTATGTCGCGGCAAGGGTTCGCACCAGCACAGATCGGGGCTACGCAGCATAATCCCGGCAGCAGGTGGGATGCCCGACCCCCGCACTCACCTCAGACTTGCGAACGACTGTTAGCCGATGAAAGGGTGCGCTACGCTAGGGTGTTTGCTAGGCGCGGGTAGGTGTGCTACAATCTAGCCGCAATCCGGCGCGGCTGGGCGGCGGCATGATGGGGCGACAGTAGGCGATGGGAGGCCAGAGTTGCAGATCCAAGTGAGGCAGTAACCGATGCCGCTGGTGCCGCCGGCGGCGGGTTGGCTGGTCGGGGTGCTGCTGGGCCTGTTCTGGCC
>JALYUO010000613.1 GCA_030853735.1 Chloroflexota bacterium | reverse complement strand
GCCCTCCGTCAAGCCTTCCATCGGAGGCACGGTGAATCTGGGGACTATAGTACGCGAGGGAGGGGGTGGGATCAGGGTAGCGAAAACGGTTGGCGGTGCTGTGGGTATGCGTGGGAGTGGCGTTGGGGAAGGTCTAACAGGAGAGGTCGGCGGCTCTGTGGGCAGGCTGTTGGGACTGAGTAGCGGCAGAGGAGTCTCCATAGCACCTGTCGGCGCAGTGAGTGCCACCAACGACGTAGGCGTGCCCGTTGCCGTATTGGGCAGGAGTGTCGCGCTTGGTGCAGCCGTGGGCACCTGGATCATGACCGGAGTCGCCGTGGCGGGGAACGGCAGGCGGCTGATCCATCCTGCTAGTATGCTGCTGCCGGCCACCACGCTGACCAGCAGGGCCAAGCCTAGCATGACGCTAACCGTGGAGTTCTTGCTGCCCCCCAATACCTGGAGCCGAGTCGGGCTAGTGGTCTTGGTCGCGCTATTGACGGGAGTCCCGCCCAACTCAGCGACCAATATCCGCAGCCGCCCATTGGTCGGGTTTTCGGCCAGCGCACCTTGAATCAGTTCGGTCATGCGGTCACGCGACTCGGCCCAACTCATCAGGTTGTAGATGGTCTCTTTCATGCTGCCCGGCGGCACAATTTCGTCCAACGACTCGCCCAGCCACAAGCGCACCATGCGCGCTAGGCTGCCGCGCTCCGGGAAGGCGCTACGGAGGGCGGTATCCAGGGCGCGCACCTGCGCTGGATTGAGGCGGCTGGCCGACATAAGGCAGATCCTTTAGCGCACCCGCGCCAGCCAGTCGCCGATGGTCTGGTTGAACCAGGCGGAGTGCAGGTCATGCACGGCGTGGTCGGTGGCGGGCACGATGATCGTCTCGCAGTGGGGGAGGCGGGCGGCCAGCGCGGCGACGGCGGCGGGGGGGTTCACCGCGTCGTCGGCCCCGTTGATGATCAACACAGGGCACTGGACTGTGTGCGCGCGGCTGAGGCTAACGTCGCCGCCGCCGGCGATCAAGGCACGGGTGGCCGTGGCCCAGCCTTGCGTCATGGCGCGGGCGCGCTCTGCGCCATAGCGCGCTAGTAGCGTGTCGCGCCAGCTCACGCGGTGCGGGGGCGGCGCATCCATCAGCGCCCCGATTTCGGCCACCTCCGGCAACGCGCTTGCGTCGAGCGCGCCGGCGATGCCCCAAGCCACGACGGCGCGGGCGGCGGTCGGGCGTTGGATCGCCATCAGCAGCGCCACTTCGGAGCCGTCGCTGAAGCCGCCGAGATGCGCCGCCGGCACCCCCAGCGCGTCCAGCAACGCCCACATCGTCGCGGCATCTTGGGCGTAAAAGTCCGGCGTGTAGCTGCGGGGTGCGGACTGCCCATAGCCGGGCATATCGGGCAGGATCACGCGCCAGTCGCGGCGCAGCGGCGCGGCAACCCGCTCCAGGTCGCGCCCGCTATCGGTGAAGCCGTGCAGCAACAGCAGGGGCGGTCCCTGGCCCGCCGCTTCGTAATAGAGGTCTCCGCTGGGGAGGGTGATGGTTGGCATGGGTCTATTGTACCCGTCGCGGCTTCGGGCGGCAAGGCCGTGGACGGACGGACCTCACCCCCCACCCCCTCTCCTAAAGGGCGAGAGGGAGTCACGAGGTAGCAATGCCTTGATGAATTGCCCGCCATCGCACTGAGATGACTCCCCCTTCCTCTGTAGGGAAGGGGGAGGTTAGGTCCGTCGCCCGGCGCAAATCTAATGCAATCCTAATGATTGGCGGAGCGTTCTTAAGATTCGCGCCCTATAATAACAGCATACCGCAGCAAACAGAGCGGCGGTGACGTGACCAAAGCAGAGGAGCCAACGGGCTTCCGTTCATGAAAGGAACGACGACGATGAACACGCTAAACAGCAAGAAAGTGCGCGGCGCGGCAGCCGTCACCCTCGGCGCAGTGGCGCTGGCCGGCGCGGCCTTTGGCGGCACGGTGGCCTTCGCCCAGACGGTGCCTCCGGCGAGCGGCAACACCGCACCCAGCGCACAAAGCACGCCGGCAGCGGGGACGCAGACCGGGCCGGGCGAGATGCGCGGGCATGGCGGCCATGGCGGTCCCGGCGGCTTCGGCGGCTTTGACGGCCCCAGCGGGCACGGGCGAGGTGGCTTCGGTGGTCCCGACGGCGCGACGACCACGGTGGATGGGGCGACACGCAGCATCCAACAGGCCACGGCTGCCGTGACCCTAGTCCGCACCGATGTGAGCGCCGTGGCCGGCAAAACCGACACCACCCAGGCGAACACTTGGCTGGATCAGGCGGATGCGTTGATCAAGCAGGCGCAAACCGCCGGCGATGCCCAGCACTATGCTCAGGCCGCCGCCTACGCCCACACCGGGGCTGATCTCGCCCGCACCGCCGACACGGCACTGGAGAACGCGGTCGGTGAGGCCAACTTGCCCTCTGCCGCCAACCGCCCAGCGCGCTCGGATAACGGCACCGCGCCCACGGCCACGCAGGTCAGCGCCAGCCGTGACCTGAGCCGCACCTATAGCGAACTAGTGGCGCAAGCCGCCCAGCTTAAAGCCGCCGGCACGGTGGCCGGTGCCACCGACTACCTGAGCGCCGCGCAAAAGGCGTATGGGCAGGCGTACACTGCCTACGGCGCGGGCAACTGGAGCGACGCGCAAAACAGCGCCCGCTTGGCGGATAGCCTCAGCCGCGTCGTGGGCGACCTGATCCGCGCCGCGCAAGCGCCCGCCGACAGCACGGCCCCCGTGACAGTGCCCGCGCCCAACTTCTAACCTCACCCCCCCACCCCCTCTCCTGAAGGGCGCGGGGGAGCTAGACGAACTTTACCCTGGCAAGCGTCGTAACGGCCTCCTCCCCGTTGCGGCGCTTGCCTTTTGGCGGCGTGCGTCCGACCTCACCCCCCAACCCCCTCTCCTGAAGGGCGAGAGGGAGTTTATATAGAGACGGGTGTTGTAATGAGGGACCGGCGTAGCGCCCGTTGCGCTCCCCCTCTGTCTTTAGGAGAGGGGGTTGGGGGGTTAGGTCCGTCTAAGCGCGCCAGGTTTGGCTGAGGACGCGCAGCCAGTTGGCGTGGGCTAACTTGCGTAGCGCATCCGCATCATAGCCGTGATCGCGTAGTGCCTGGATCAACTTGGGCAGGCCGCGCACGTCCCCCATCTCAGTGGGGATCAGCGTGCCGTCGAAGTCGGAGCCGAAGCCCACGCGGTCAATGCCCAGGCGCGCCACCAGATAGTCAATGTGGGCGACCAGCGTTGTCAGGGGCGTGTCCGCCTCATTGTAGCCGTCGGCGCGCAAGTCGCAGACCGAGAAGTTCAGCCCCACCATGCCGTCCGAGGCGCGGATCGCGTCCAACTGGCGGTCGGTCAGGTTGCGCGTGGACGGGCAGAGCGTGTGGGCATTGGCGTGCGTGGCGACCAACGGTGCGGCGGACAAGGCCGCCACATCCCAAAAGCCCTGTTCGTTGAGGTGCGAGAGGTCAATCAGCACGCCCAACTGGTTGCAGTGGCGCACCAATGCCTTGCCCGCCGCCGTCAGCCCCGGCCCGGTGTCGGGCGTGCGCGGGTATTGGAAGGGCACGCCATGTCCGAAGGCGTTGGGGCGGCTCCAGACCAGCCCCAGTGAGCGCAACCCTGCCGCATACCACACTTCGAGCGCGTCGCCCGCCGGGTCCAGCGCCTCGGCTCCCTCAAAATGCAGGATGGCGGCCAACGTCCCGGCAGCTAGGCAGGCCGCTAACTCGGCGGCGGTCCGCACCACGCGCACTTGGCCCGCCGACGCGCGTGCGAGCCGGAACAGCCCGGCGCTGACGGCCAGCGCCACGCGTTGGGCGTAGCCGGTATCCAGCGGCGGGGCCAGGCGCACGGCGTAGCCGGTGTCCGTGAGGGTCAGGTCGGAGCCGTCCAGCACCACGTCCGGCGGCTCCGGCGGCACATAGACGGCGAAAAAGCCGCCCGCCAAACCGCCCGCCCGCGCCCGTGGCAAGTCCAGATGCCCCGCCGGGTCGCCCATGAGGAAGTGGCGCGTGGCCGCCTCCCCAGTCAGATACAGGCGTAATAGCGTATCGTTGTGTCCATCCAGCACCGGAATCATCCGCCTAGCCCTCCTTGCAGAACCCCGAACGCGCGCAGGCTGGTCTATCCACCCACGCCCTGATTATAGCGTTTCCTGCGTCGCCGGCAAGCCCAATGCCTGAAAGAGAAGTTCCAGCACCCACTCCGTTCATCTTTCTTCGACGGCCTTTCACCGCAAGCAATCATTCGTTTTGCCGGATAGAACTAAAGATTTCACCCAACTAACTACCGACTTATTGACAAGGGCAGAGAAAGGCGCTAATCTATATGTGACGGGCCGGCGCGAACCGCCGCCAGCCTCCTTAACCGGCGTACCCTATGCGGAGGTCACGATGCCCTTAAAGGGAAGGTTGCTCATGCAACGGATAAGCGTGCTGCGCTCCATACTCATAGCCGCAGGCGTGATCCTCCTGCTGGCCTTCGTACTCGGCAGCGCCACCCAGCCGCATATTGGGCGGGCGGCGGCGCTGCCGGTCGGGGGCACGCCTACCGCTACACCCACCTGCGGTCCGCCCGGTTTCACCCCCTGGACGGCGGCAGCACCTCTGCCTGCCGCAGCGCGCTGGATCGCGGCGACCAATGACGGTAGCGCCGCGTATGCGGTCGGCGGTCTTGCCAGCACCGGCTATCTCAACGACACCCGCCGCTATGACCCCCCAACCAACACTTGGACGGATCTACCGCCGCTACCCCTGCCGGTGGCCGGGGCCAGTGCCGTCTATGCTCCCAATACCGGTAAACTTTATGTGTTTGGCGGCGAAAGCGACGGCGTGACCACCAGCACCGCCACGCAAATCTATAACCCGGCTAACGCCCAGTGGTCTAGTGGCGCGCCGCTGCCCGCCCCGCGCTCCGGTATGACCGCTGGCTACTGGAACGGGCACATCTATCTGGCTGCCGGGGCCAATACGCCCCGCTTCACGACCCAAATCCAGATGTGGGAGTACGACCCGTTGGCGGATAGCTGGACGACAACGCTGCCGACGTTGCCACGCGACACGGTGGGCGCGGCGGGCGGGGTGATCAATGGGCGAATGCTGATTGCGGGGGGAGCTAACACCGCCGGGCAACCCCTGTCGGCGATTCAGTTCTACGATTTGGCAACACACGAACGAGGCTACTTGCCGGACCTGCCGCTGGCGGTGTACGGGGCGGGCAGCGCGGTGGTCAATGGACAACTGTGGGTGTTTGGCGGCGGGCAGCCCTTCGTCGCGGCGGGCGACGGGCCACGCCTGGATGCGGCAGTGCCAAACGCACTGCTGGTCAGCGAAATCTACGATCCGGCAACGAACGGCTGGCAGGCGGGGCCACCACTCCAGACGAGCCGGGTGCTGCTGGGCAGCACAGTGGTGGGCAACCGGGTGCTGGCAATCGGCGGGCTGGGGGACAATGGGGATCTGAGTAGCGTGGAGAGGGCGGACAGCGTGCCGCACACGCCTTGCCCGACGATCACGCCCCCGCCAACCGCCACCGGCACGCCCGCGACCGCGACGGCCACGCCTAGCCCGACCGCCACGCTCTGCGGCAACTGGGGCAGCATTGACCCGTGGGCCACCATCAGCACCTTGCCGCCACCCCTGTACGGCACCACCCTCAGCAGTGATGGGCAGTACCTCTACGAAGCGGGCGGCGGTAACGACACCTA
>JALYUO010000600.1 GCA_030853735.1 Chloroflexota bacterium | reverse complement strand
GGATGCGGCCCCGATGCTGGCTGTGGCCTCGTTGGCAACGATCAGGTGCAGCCCTTTGGCGATCAATTTGTGGGCGGCATTGGCGCGCAGATCCTCGGTTTCGGCGGCAAAGCCGACGCGCACCAGTCGCTCGGTGCCCGGCAAGTCGCGCAGCCCGGCCAGAATGTCGGGGTTTTTCGCCATTGCCAGGGTGAAAGTGTCTGCGCCTGGCTGCTTTTTGAGCTTTTGTGGGGCGACCTGCGCGGCGCGATAATCGGCGGGTGCGGCAGCCATGATCAGCGCAGCGGCCCCGACCACGGCGGCGCGCACGGCGGCCTCCAGCTCGGCGGTGGTGCCGACCGCGACGGCAGTCACGCCATAAGGTGGGCTGAGGGCGACCGGGCCGTGGATCAGCGTGACGCTGGCCCCCAGGTCGCGGGCGGCTTCGGCCAGCGCCCAGCCCATCTGGCCCGACGAGCGATTGCCGACGTAGCGCACCGGGTCCAGTGGCTCCTGCGTGCCGCCGGCGGTAACGACGATGTGCCGCCCGGCCAACGGTCCACCGCGTCCTAGCAAGGCCCGCAATGCGCCCACGATGTCGGCGGTATCGGGCAGGCGGCCCACGCCACTGCGGCCGGAAGCCATACGCCCCGCCTCCGGCTCCATGATCGCCGCGCCGCGGCTCTGCAGGGTGGCGAGATGGCCCTGCGTGGCGGGGTGGGCATACATCCCCGGCTCCATCGCGGGCGCGATCAGCAACGGGGCACGGGTGGACAAGGCAATCGCGCCCAGCAGATCGTCGCTCAGGCCCAGCGCGAGGCGGGCAATGGTGTTGGCGGTGGCCGGCGCGACCACCAGCGCCGCCGCCGTGTGGGCCAGCGCCACATGGCCGGTATCGTCGCCCAGCCAATCGCCGTACAGATCGGTTCGCACCGGGCGGTGGGTGAGGGCGTTGAACGTCAGTGGCGTGATAAAGCGTTGCGCCCCTGCCGTCATCACCACATCTACCAGCGCGCCGGCCTGGGTCAGCTTGCTCGCGAGGTCGGCCACCTTGTACGCCGCGATGCCGCCGCATACGCCGAGGATGATTCCTTTGTCTGCCAGGTTGCTCATGGCTGCCTTTTGCGTGAATAAAGTAGCCTTGGTACTTCATGCGGTACGTTGCGCTCATAAATCATCCACAGTCCATCCAACGTGAGATCGTGTTCCAGGCGCGTAAAGATAGACGTGGCGGCGGCAACGGTATAGGCTAGGCCGCCGGTGGCGATGACCGGAATTGGCGTGGTCGTAGGGCCGAGTTCGGCACGGATTTGAGCGACTAGCCCTTCGATCAACGCGGCATAGCCCCGCATTACGCCGGACTGGATCGCGGCGACCGTGTTGCGGCCAATGGCGGTGGGAGGCGGCACGAGTGGCACCCTCGGCAGTTGCGCGGTGCTGTTGGTCAAGGCGGCAGCCAGCGTGTGGAGGCCCGGCGTGATCGCACCGCCGATAAATGCGCCGCCGGCATCCACCACGTCAAACGTCGTGGCTGTACCCATATCTACGACGATGCACGGTCCGCCCCAGCGGGCATAGGCGGCGGCGGCATTGACCAAGCGATCCGTACCTACCGTTTGTGGGTTCTCCACATCCACGCGGATACCCAGCTCCAGATCGGGGGTAACGACCAGGATCTTGTGCCTTAGTATTCCGCGCTCACCTGGGACATTCTCACCCGTAGCAATGATCGCTTGCGTAATAGCAGGCACTACACTTGACATAATACAGCCATGTATATAGTATCGTGGCACACCGCGCATCGCAATCAGGTCTAAAATCAATACGCCCCATTCATCAGTCGTGCGGGCAGCATCAGATCGCACTCGCCAGCCTTCTTGGATGCCATACCCTAACCCATAAAGCGCAATGTTGGTATGCGTGTTTCCCACGTTAATGACTAATACTTTGTTTCTTGGGGGGTTAGGTTCTGAGTTGGGAGTTATATCTTCGTCTGCGCTGTTGGTGTACTTAATATCCCCATCACTCATCAGTAACTTACTCCTGCGCCTATGTTAAGGTGGGTTTCGCAATCACAAGACGAGGATGTGATTCTAACCCCTACGAAAGCACCACGTTGTCAATCAGCCGCGTGCCACGCCCGATGCGGACGGCCAGCGAGACCAGCGCGCCCGCGCCGGGTGGAATGGTTGCCCATTCGGCCAGCGTCTGCGGGTCGGCCACGCTTACATAATCGGGCCGGGCCAATGGTTCGGCGGCCAGGACGGCGTGCATGGCGGCGCGCAGATGGTCGCCGTCGCGCTCGCCGGCGGCCCAGGCGGTTTGTGTGGCAGCCAGCGCCCGCGACAGCACCAGCGCGGCCTGCCGCTCGGCGGGGTCCAGGTAGAC
>JALYUO010000920.1 GCA_030853735.1 Chloroflexota bacterium | reverse complement strand
GGTCAGGGGCGCGGCGCTGGTAGCGGGGGCTGGGCCGGCGGGAGTTGTCGTCGGCGTAGCGGTGGGGGCGGCGGTGGACGCGACCACGCGCTGCACCGCCGGCAGCCGGCCCAACGCCCGTTGGACGGCCCGATTGCCCTGCGTCTGCTGCATCTGCAAGGCCAGCGCGATGCGGACCGGTCCATTGCCCCGCCCCGCCAAGCGGGCATCGGAGAGCTGAATGCCCGTGGCACCTAACGGGTGGGCAGTCGCGGCGGTCCCCAGCGGGTCGCCGGCGGCCAGAGCCGGCGCAGAGGCGGCAGCACGCACAGATGCAGCATCCGGTGATCGCCGGGTTGCCTGTCGGTCATCGGTGCTTTCTGCCATGCCAACAACTCCTATCCCAATCGGTGTGTACTGATTATACGATAATATTCAAGGCGAAAACAAGCCTACGATCAGTGGGCAAAGCCGGTAGGGGAGGTGTAGAGCCGCAATTCATTGCGGGGGCCGGCACGTCAGGATCAGCAGCGGGGGTAGCACCACCACGGCTAGGTGTGTAGAGCCGCAATTCATTGCGGGGGCCGGCACCTAGATCAACTTGCCGCGTAGATCGCGATCAGGGCAGAATGATCCGGGCCACAGATGGGGTGCGGGTAGGGCCGCAATGAATTGCGACCCTGCACGCACCGCGCAGGCATTATGAACCGATGTCCACACGATCAGGCTGCCAAGCACCCTACCCAGACAAGAGAGCTGATCAGATCGCTTTCACAACTCCCCACCGGCTCCGGCCCAGTGGAGAGACACGCAACCCCACGCGATAACGGTAGGTACGAAGCAAAGATAGCCGCAGATGTGTCATCATCTGGGCTATCGCATAGGTCATGCAGGGTGGTGTGCGCCGCGCTCAGGGACTGGCGGCCTTGCCGGTGCCGGTCATCCAGGTGTTGTGCGAGGGCAGGTAGGTGCCGTGGGCGTGCCAGTCGTCAATCTGCGCGCCGCTGCGGTCGTAGACCTGGCGGTGAATGTCGGCGGTGAAGCCGTCTTGTGCGTGTTCCACTTGCAGTTTGCGCCCGACGGCCAGCTTATCACTCGTCGCATAGCGCGGCGCTTGGTCGGTCTTGACCACGTTGGTGATGACCGGATCGCTCACGGCCACGCGCCAGCCGGGATTGGTGCCCCACAGTTCGACGCGCATGGTTTGGCCGTCGCCTTTGGCGCGGATCAGCAGCCAGTTGCCGGTGGTGTTCTTGAAGCGGAAATCGGTATCGGGCGGCGAGACGGTCGCATCCAGCCCCTGGAGGCCCAGCGGCTTGCGGCCATAGCTGGCGATCCAATAGCTATGGTTGCGGCGTTCGACAATGGGCAGGCCCGCCCAAAAAACCGGGTGGAACAGGGTGGTCACCACTTGGCAGATGCCGCCACCCTCCGACGGGATGGTGTTCACGTCACCATTTTGCACCAGGATGCCCCAGCCTAGCTTGAAACCGGCGGCCACCGTCAGGTCGCCCAGCGCATCGCTAGTGCTGAACGTAGCGCCCGGCGGGATAACCCAGCCGTCCAGCTTGCTTGCGCCGTAGGTCACATTCCAGTTGCGCTCCGGCGACGAACCGGCATAGCTGGTGCTGTCGCTTTGCAACAGGTCAGGGGTCACGATTTGCCCCGCCTGATCGGTCGCACCGAACTCGGGCGTGACCGGCAGCGTGGGCAGGGCGGCGCCGGCCTTGCCGGTCAGCAGGGCATCGCGCAGGACCGCAGCCGTGGCGACGCGGTCCACCCGCAAACCATCGTGCGGGTTCTTGACCAGCGCCATACCACCGGCCCCCATGCGGTAGGCGGCGTTTTGCGCCGGGCTGTCCACGTTCAGAGCGACGGTGGAAACCAGGCGGTTCAGGTCGTTCTCGTTGAGCGTGATCGCATAGGCCGGGGTCGCGCCGGGGTTCGGCTCCACATACAAGGCCAGGGCCAGCTTGCTGCCTTTGAGCAGGTAGCTATCGGCCCCGTAGGTCAAGCGCAGTCCGTCCCGCATCATGGTATCCAATTGATCTTTGAGCGGTTGCAGCGAGGCGGCGGAGACCGTGGCCGGCACCGAGTCGATCACCAACGCAGCGCTACGTGCCGCGCCGGCGACGGTAGCCTGCTGCACGGCGGCCAGCGATGCCGCAATGTTCAGCCGCCGGCCGGGGGCATCGGGGCTGAGAGTGGCGGTGGTGGCATAATTGGGCAGGGTCAGCTTGGCATCCGTGGGGTCACGCTGCACATCGGCGGTTAGGCTCTGCAAATAGGCGCTGATCGCGGCGGCATCCAGGTCGGGCTGCACGGTGGGCGGGCCGGTCGCCGCTTGCTGCACCTGCAACCACTGGCGCAGTTGGCTGGGGGCCAGCGTCCACTGCTGCGCGCTGCCGTCGGCCAGCGTGCCGTTGAGCACCAGCGGCGTATCGGACAGGCGGTGGACCGTCGCCAGGGCCGCAGTTAGCGCCGCATCCGACACCTGCGGCGGCACCGGCACCGTCGCCACGGCCACCTCGCCGAACGGGGCGCTCTGCGTGGCCGCCGTCAGCGCCTGCCAAGTGGCGGCGGGATCGAAGCGGCGGCCCGCTTGCGCCGGGTGAACCTCGATGCCCTCGGCCGCCACCTGGAAGTGCGCGTCTTGCGGAGCCACCGCCAGGTCGGTCGCCAGCGTCTGCCACGTCGCCTCAGCCACGCTGCGGTCGCGCGTAAAGACCAGCGGCACCTGAGCCGCAGCGGCGGGATCGCGGCCCAGCGCTTTGGCCTGCGCCGCCGTCGCCGCCACATCCAACCGGATGCCC
>JALYUO010000912.1 GCA_030853735.1 Chloroflexota bacterium | reverse complement strand
TGGGGGCAAAATACTTCATGCGGGTTCATGGTAGACCTCCTGTGTGCAAAAGTCAGGAGATTCTACCGAACCCGCGTGTTTTTGTCACCCTGTTAAGGTGCTACCACGGCCGAGTGCCGACCTACCGCTTACCATATCACGAGTGGTCCCGATGGTAATCTGTGGTTCACCAGTCTTCCTAATCAAGTGGGGCGCATCACTACCTCCGGCGTTGTGACCCTATTTCCACTACCTATTGCAGATAGCTATCCCGATGCCATCGTGACCGGTGCTGACGGCAACCTCTGGTTCACGGAGCAACGGGGCTATATTGGGCGGATTACAGCAACAGGTGAGCTAACCGAATTTCTTGTTGCTGAAGGACAGAACCTAGATGACATCACCGCCGGTCCCGATAACGCTCTCTGGTTCACCCACCCGCTAGGCGGCAAAATCGGGCGCATCAGCTTGACCGGCACCATCACAGAGACTGCTATTCCCGAAAACTATGCCGCCCCCATCCAGATTGTGCGGGGTTCCGACGGCAATTTCTGGTTTAGCGATTACACGGGTAATAATATCTGGCGGATGACTCCGGCCGGTGTTTTCACCCCGTTTGCGCGTCTAGCAGATTTTCAGGATCCGTCTTTCATGGCGTTAGGTAGCGATGGTGCAATTTGGTTCACCGAGAGGGATCCTAACGGCAATCGCATCGGACGCATCACTACCAACGGCGACCTTGCCGAGTATCCTTTGGCCGTGGCTAATAGCCTGCCCGCTGGGATTACGAGCGGCCCTGACGGTGCGCTTTGGTTTCTGGAAGATGGCTTGAACCGCATCGGGCGCATTACGGTGCCGATTGAGACGGTGACTCCTACCGCCAGCGTTACTGCGGCAGCCGCAACGACCACGCCCACAGCCACGCGCACGGCGACTGAGATGCCCACAAATACCGGCACCGCGACGACAACACTCACAGCCGTTCCCAGCGCGACCGTCACCCGCACCCCCACACTCACACCCGTCCCCTCGGCTACGCCCTGCGTCACCCAGTTCACCGATGTGCCGGTGGGTAGCACGTTCTATAGCAATATCACCTGTTTGGTCTGCCGGGGCATTGTCGGCGGCTATAGCGATGCCGCACACTGTCCGGGGGGCGCACCTTGTTTCCAGGTGGGGGCCAACGTGACGCGCGGGCAGATGAGCAAGTTTGTCGCCGGGGCGGCAGGCTATAGCGATGCGATCCCGGCGGGTCGCCAGACCTTCAGCGACGTGCCGCACGATAATGTGTTCTGGCTGTTCGTGGAGCGCGCCTACGCGCATGGCGTGATCGGCGGTTACACCGATGCGGGGCATTGTCCCGCCGGCGCTCCCTGCTTCCAGCCGGGAGCCTCTGTTACCCGTGGGCAGACGGCCAAGTTCGTGGCGGGCGCAGTGGGTTACAGCGATCCGATCCCGGCAGGGCAGCAAACGTTCAATGACGTGTTGCCGAGCGATGTGTTCTGGGTGTTTATTGAGCGGGTCTATACGCATGGGGTCGTGGGCGGCTATACCTGTGGCAATCCCGAACCCTGTCCCGGCCTCTACTTCCGCCCCGCCAACCCGGTGACGCGCGGCCAGACGGCCAAGTTCATCAGCAACGCCTTCTTCCCCAACTGCCAAATCCCGCTAGTGCGCTAACCGACCTCACCCCCAGCCCCTCTCCTGAAGGGCGCGGGGAGCATACGGAGCTACAATATGCTCCCCCTCCCACTTTAGGGGAGGGGGGCGAGGTCGTCGTCAGCGCCGCCGTAACAGGCGGATCGGGTAGCCCGACGCGGTGCGGACGGTCTCTACGGCGTATTGCTGGGCCAGCGCCGCCGGATCAGCCGCGAAGTACCACTCCTCATAGTCCAGCAGATAGGCCGGGCGGCGGGCCAGTACATAGGCCGGATCGCTTTTATCGTGGCCGGCCATTGCATTGCCGAGCGTGGCCGGTTGTAGGTGGCCGATGTGCAGGTCGTTGAGGCCGAGCATATCCACCACGGGGCGCCGGCTGTAATAGGCCATCACCCCGGCGGGCGTTGCGGCCAGCAGCGTGCCGGGGGCGGTGTGATCGCGCAGCCAGATCGCGGCCAGCGCCCATTTCTGGTACTTGTAGGTTTCGCGCTCCAGCCGAGTCGTGATCTCGCCGGCGGGTCGGCTGCGCCAGAGGGCAGAGAGCAGGTAGACCAGCGTCAATCCGGCCAGGACCAGCGTCGCGGACCGCCCAGCGCGGGGGATAGCGTGCGCCCGGCCCCCGACCCAGCGCACCCCTGCGGCGGCCAGTAGCACGGCGGGAGCCAGGATCGGCACAAAAAAGCGCCCCGCCTCGGCCCAATCGCCGCCGGCCAGCACGATGTAGAGTGTGTAGACCCCGACCAGCGCCGCCAACGTGCCGCACAGCCCCGTCGTGGGGTCGGCTAATGCGCGGGCTACCGCGTGCCGGGCAGGGCCGATCCCTTGACGGAGCGCGCGCAGCCCCCAGCCGGCCACGCCCAGCGCGCCGGCCACCAGCAGCACCGTGAGTAGCCAGTGGTCAGTCGCCACAGCGCCGGCGTAGATCAAGCCGCGCTCTAGTACCGCGAACGATACGCCAGTCTTGGCGTAAAACGTGTTGGGGAACGGATAGCCGTAGAAGCTAATCCGCCACGCCTGATAGGGCAACCAGATTGCCGGAAAAGGCAGCGCACCCGCCGCCAACAAGCGGCGCGCGGGCCGACCGGCGCAACGATCCTGTACCGCCCGCCCGCCTAACAAGATCGCGGCGACAATGATCCCTTCGGGCCGCAGCAGCGCCGCCGCCGCCAGCGCCACCCCGCCGCCTATTCGCCAACGGACGGCCGTGCGTGCCGAGCCGCCCCACAGCAGCAGCACCGGCAGCAGCACCAGCACAGAAAACGGCAGCGTTTCTAGCCCGCCGCCACGCGCGCCATAGGTTAGCACGCCGCTATCCACCGCCAGCAGCGCCACGCTCCACAGCGCCCAGCCTGCGCCGAGGCAGACGAGTCGTGTGCCGATATGGTACGTTAATGCAATTAGGGCCAGCGCGGCGGCAATGGTGCTTGCCAGCGCCAGTCCGGCGGGATCGAGGCTCAGCGCCAACCCCGCCGCGATCCAGAGGGTCCAGAGGAAGTTGGTATAGCCTTCGACGATTTCGCCCGGATTATAAACCAGCCCTGCGCCGTGCAGCAGGTTGTCGGCATAACGGTAGGAGATGTAGGCATCGTCCACCTCCCAGTCGCCCAGCACGCGCCCGGCGATCAGCAGCCACAACCCGGCTACCGCGATGCCCAGCCCCAGCACTGGGCGGCGCGCCGGGGCCAATCCCACCGCCGCCAGCCATGCCCCACCGGCCAGCAGGATCTCCACCAGCAGCGAAATGGCGCGCGGCGCGTAGGTCCAATGCAGCAGCACGCAGGTGAGCAGGGTGGCCGCGCCGTAGCCCAGCGCCCAACGCAGTGGCAGGCGCATGAGCGCCACGCCCAAGACAACCAGCAGCACCACCGCCCACAGCCCGGCTTCGGCCACAATCTCGCTGCGTGAACGGGTCTGCGTGATCTGTACCTCAGCCACCGCCACACCGTGCGCTTGGCCCGTCTGCGGATCGGCGACCGTGCTGCTGGTGATGTCGAGTTGCACATCGGTGGGGTGCAGATAGGGGCTAGGGGCGGCTTGTGTGTCTAACGTGGCGGTATACACAGTGTACATCAGACCGGCGGTGAAGGTGGCGACGGGCTGCTCGTTCAGGCGCAGTGTCACGGTAGGCGGCGGCTGATCGGCAGGGGTTATTCCGGCGAGGCGGAGGCGCACGGTGCTGTGTCGTCCGGCGGCGGCGGCGTAGGGGAAGGTGAGCGTGGCGTGCCCATCAGTGAAGCGCCACACCGCGCCGTCCGGCGCAGGTTGCGGATCGAGCAGGCCGTAAGGCAGATCGGGTGGGTTCGCCAATCCGTCGCGGTGATACAAGCGCGCCGGCACGACTTGCGGCACGCGCAAATCGCGCAGCAGGGTCCACGCCGGCCCCCAGATCCCCAGCCCCAGCGCCGCAACCAAGGCCAGCAGGCCGCCCAGCGCCACGATCATCACCCGTCGTTTCATATCGCACGATTATACCACACGCTTATCGCTCCGCCTTTTTCCTGCACGAGTGAACAGCTATGCTTTCGTTGCCGCCATTCTGCATCAAAAAGCCGGCGAAAATCTTGACAGCGCCGCTAAACTGTGCTACCATATCTGTATGTACGACCAACCAACATCTTCCTCACGCAAACCGCGTACCAGCACAGAATCTAATCGCGCCCAACTGATTGCGGCCGGTTATAAGGTGCTGGGTGAGAAGGGGCTGGACGCAGCGACCGTCAAAGAAATTGCGCGGTTGGCGGGAGTGTCGCCGGGCTTGTTTCATTACTATTTCGCCTCGAAGGACGAACTGCTGCTGGCCGTGCTATGGGAAGCGGGACAGCGCTTTAACCGCCAACTAGCGCAGGATTTGCAGGCCGCCCTGGTGACGCAAAGTTTTCCGGTGGTGGCCCTGCTGACCGCGCATGAAGTGGGCAACAAAGACCCGGCTTGGTATCGCTTGCGCTACGAACTCTACGCGCTGGGCTTGCGTAACCCGCAGCTCTTGCCGGGCGTGGGCGAATATCTTGACACGACGCGGCGTAGTATCGCCCAAACTATCCAGACGCTCACCGGCATGGCGGAGGCCCAGGCGCAGGCCGTCGCAGCGGTGATGCTGGCTTGTGTGGATGGGTTGGCGCTACAGAAACTCGCGCAGCCGTCGTTGGATCTCACGCCGTCCTACGGCATTGTACAGTCGCTGCTTACGGTGCCACAGGAATCGCCAGGGTAGATCTTTTTCGATTAAACTTGTATGGTCATACAAACAACATACTTGGGAGGAACGTTACATGGCTAATACTTTTCGGCCAACTTTCATGACAAGCCTCAGCAATCGGGTTGTGACCGCGCTGTTGCGCCTGGGGCTACCGATCGGGCAAATGGCCCTGCTCACGGTGGTGGGGCGCAAGAGCGGCCTGCCACGGACCACGCCGGTGGCGCTGGTGCAACGCGACGGGCAACGTTGGGTAACCTCACCCTACGGAGAAGTGGATTGGGTGCGGAACTTGCGCGCCGCTGGTCGGGCGACCGTCAAGCGCGGTCGCCATCCAGACACGGTGACGGCGGTTGAACTGCCCATGGACGAAGCTGCGGTGATCTTGCAACAGACGCTGAGGATGGCCCCGGCCTTCATTCAGGCGTACTACAATGTCGCCCAAGACGCGCCCCTGGCCGATTTTGAGCGCGAAGCCCCGCGTCACCCCGTTTTCCGCTTGACACCCGTCACGGCGCAGCAAGCCGGCAGCTAACAGCGGGGTGGCTACGGTTGCGGCTGCTGCACAATCACGGCATCACGGCTGATGTAGAGCGCTTGGGCGAGGCCGCTCATGCCGATGCGATAGTAGCCGGAGTCGGTTGCCAAGCCGGTGCCGTTCAGGCTCTTGCTGGTGAACGGGCCTTTGGGCCGGATGATGGTATCGAGATAGGGCAGGCTGTCGCCGCGGCTGGCCCAGCCGGCAATCGGCGCGGCGGCGCTGCTGGCGGTGCGAATGGGCACGGCGCGGCTGATCACCAACACGCTGCGCCCGGTCGGTGCGGCGGCGGCCACGGCCTCAGTGCGCTGCTGGCGTGCGTCTGCTGCGCCGCCGGTCCGCAAAAAGTCGAGGATGCCC
>JALYUO010000910.1 GCA_030853735.1 Chloroflexota bacterium | reverse complement strand
GCTAATGATCTGGAGGTTTATGAAAGAGGAGGTTGCACCCCCAGGTGCAACCGACGCGCTGCCTGCGGAGTTAGCACCTGGGGGTGCAACCTCCGCAGTTGCTGGACCTGGCGCTGCTCCCGATCATTAGCTGAATTACTATAGCAAACGTTGCTACGTGTTGTCGTCCGCCCCGTGATGCCGGCCCCACTCCATCTCCCGCCGGGTGCTACGTCCATGGAGTGCATGGTTGCCCCCACGGTCGCGGGGCGGAGCCACCCTCCTACAGTTGCGCCCGCCCCCAGCCGACTCAGCCTTTACGCTGAACCGTCACGCACGCTTCACGTATTCCGCATTCCGCATTCCGCATTCCGCATTACCGATACGCGGCGGCCTGCAAGTTGAACAGATCGGCATAAGTGCCGCCGGCGGCCAGCAGATCGAGGTGCGTGCCCGCTTCGGTGATCGTGCCGTTGTCGAGGACAAAGATGCGGTCGGCCAAGCGCACCGTGCTGAAGCGGTGGCTGATAAACAGCGTCATCTTGCCGCGCGTCAAATCGCGCATCCGGGTGAAAATGTCGTATTCGGCGCGTGCATCCAGGCTGGCGGTCGGTTCGTCCAGCACCAAGATCTCGGCATCGCGCATGAAGGCCCGGGCCAGCGCGACTTTTTGCCACTCGCCGCCGGAAAGTTGCGTGCCCTCATCGAACCAACGGCCCAGCGTGGTATCGTAGCCTTTGGGCAGCCGCGCCACCACTGCGTCCGCGCCGCTCTTGGCCGCCGAGGCTTCCACCAGGGCCAAGTTATCCACGTCGGCCAAGCGACCCAAGCCGATGTTTTCGCGGGCGCTGAAAAAGTAGGTCGCGTAGTCTTGGAAGATCACGCCCACTGCCGCCTGCACATCCGCCGGGTCGTAGTCGCGCAAATCGTGCCCATCGAGCAGGATCTGGCCGCTGTCGGGGTCGTAGAGCCGCGTCAGCAGCTTGACAATCGTCGTCTTGCCCGCGCCGTTCAGTCCGACCAGTGCCACCGATTCGGCGGGGGCAATAGTGAAGCTGACATCACGCAGGGCCGGCGTGTCTTTGCCGGGATAGGTGAAGCTGACGTGGCGGAACTCGATGCCGCCCTGCAACGGGCGCGCCAGCGGGCGGGGATCGGCGGGCCGCGCAATGGCCGGCGTATAGTCCAAGAAGTCGAACAGGTTGGTCAGGTAGAGGCTGTTCTCATACAGATCCGACAGCCCGCTCAGGATACCGCTCAGGCTCGATTGCACTTGGCCCACCGCCTGGCTGTAAAAGGTCAGATCGCCCAACGTCAGGCGGCCCAGCACGGCCTGGATCGCCACATAGGCGTAGGTGGCGCTCGT
The DNA here is from genome assembly GCA_030853735.1 of Chloroflexota bacterium. Lineage (GTDB taxonomy): Bacteria > Chloroflexota > Chloroflexia > QHBQ01 > JAICKM01 > JAICKM01. Next base: position 11,347 of record JALYUO010000910.1, on the reverse strand, counting down.
GACCACGGTGCTGAGGCTGCCCCACAGGAAGCCCATCAGATAGCGCCGCACGACGAGGCTGCGATTTTCGCGGTAGAACCGCTCGGAAATTTCACGCCAGCGGGCGATAAAATAATCGCCCAACCCGAACAGCTTGATCTCCTTGTTGTAGGTGTCTTTCGTGACCAAGTCCAGCAGGTAGCCCATGCGCCGGCGGTCGGGCGACTGGCGGCGCGACATCATATAGCCCTGCCAGCCGTAGCGTGACTGGGCGATAAAGCTGGGGATCGGGGCGATCAGCGCCGCTGCCGCCACCCACGGCCCCAACCGGGCGATCAGCGCGATCATGCTGAGGAAGGTGATCGCCGAGCGCACCAGGCCAAACAGTTGCTCCACCATATTCACTGGGCGGTAGCCGGCTTCGCGTTGCGCCTCTTGCAGCTTATCGTAAAACTCGGGGTTCTCGAAAAAGCTGAGGTCCAGCCGGTTGGCGTGGTCCATCAGCAGCAATTGCACCCGCCGCGCGGTCAGTTCTTGCAGCGCCTGTTGATTGATATTTCGCACGGTGTTCAGCAGCGAACTGCCGATAAACACGCCGAACTGCAAGGCCACTAGGCCCAGCACCGCGTTGCGCGTCGGGTCACTGCCGCCCGCCTTCACCGCCGCCACCACCGCATCAATCAGCAGCTTGCTGATCCACGCCGTCGCGGTCGGCACAATGCCGCCCAGCACCGTCAGCACGGCCAGCACCACGGTGTAGCCGCGGCCCGATTCCCAAACCAAGCGCAGGGCACGCGGCAGCCCCGCCCCGGTGGTGCGCGCATCCTTGCGAAGTTTATCCCAGCGCGCGCGCAACGTCGGCGGCGGGCCAGCTTCGGCGGGCTTGGGCACTTTGCCGTTGCGGCCCCCGCCGCGCCCGCCATATCCACGATCTTGCATAAAATCCTCCCAAAAAGTGTATCACCTTACTATACGCGAAACGGACCACGGATCGCCCCCCCTATTCGGCTAGGCTCACCCCTGCCTGAAGGTAGGAGCCAGTCGCACGCGGCAGGCCGTCGCCGCTTGCCCGTGCCAAACAGAACCGCTATAATGGCCGTACAGCGAAGAAAACAGCGCAAGAGGAGGGCTACGATGGGGCTAGATGCGTTCGTGCGTTGCACTTGCTGGGAGCAGGGGTTGATTACCCCCCCACCATTTGCCGATCACCTTATAGTGGATGAAGATGGCGATCTGACGCTGGATTTATCCTATGACGACCATGAAGACCTCTATGAACAGTTCGAGGAATGGAAACAAACGGCCTGTGACCACCCAGATATGTGGTATACCAGTGAACGGGTCGCCAATTGGTCCGGCTACCAGCATTTGTTGGAGAGCTTAGAGGTAGCCGACTGGCGACACTTCCCCACCTTGCACAGCACCTTGCCGAGCGGCAATAGCGGCAGCACCTCCCCCAGCGAAGCTGCGCGGTCCCTAGCCGAGCTTGCGATATTTCGCGCCCTGTGTGATCGCAACCGCTTGGTAGAATTGATAAACAGCGAGAGTGGCGCGGTGGTGCATAGCTTCGCAACCCCCGGCGCTATCCTGGTCTCCGGCGACGATCTAGACATCGGCTTCGATGAGGCGGGCCTGTTTGTGGCGCACAGAGCAGCGGGCAGTGGGGATGCCACGCTGCGGGCGCTGGAATCGGTGCTGCCCCCAGTACGCGCCGCACTGGATCCCAGCGCCCCACCCGCTAACGCGATCACCGAGCCCAGCCGCGAGGTGTTCCGTGCCTGCCGGATAGGCCAGCAAGTGCTGGGCGACGATCCGCCACCTGCCGGCGAGGGGGAAGTGGAGTTCACCGATCTGGATAGCGGGCGACAGTTTCGCGGCCCATTGGGAATAACCGAGGGCCAAATCCCCTGGCCGGGTGGTGCTAAACGGAACGCCGCCGGCCACCTCCGTTGGGCATACCCCGCCCGACTGCACATCGAAGTACGCACCGCCACGGCAGCCGACTTTGCCTACATCCTCGATCCGTTGACTTCTATCTTCGAGGCTGCCGTAGAGATCGGGCACCCGGTACGGTGGTGCTGAAGCGGGCTGATCCGTAACGGCGGCTACAGCTTTGCGCTGCGCGGGATGTCATAACAGAGGGGATGAGTTCACCCTTTTACTATGGAGGAAACAACCCCGATGACGGCAAATAATCCGGCCACCCTGGACCTCAGCCAGACCAAAGATGCCCACATTGACGAGCGCCTGCGCGGCGAACCTATCGTCTGGTTGAGCAGCGTGCGCCCCGACGGGCGACCGCATACCGTACCCGTCTGGTTCCTATGGGACGGTGCGACCGTGCTGATATTCAGCCAACCCAATCAGAAGATACGTAATCTGGCGACCCACCCGGCGGTGACGTTGGCCCTTGATAACAGCGGCCAGGGCAGCGATGTGGTGCTGCTGGAAGGCACCGCCGTCGTGGGCAAGACCGCCGACGAAGCGGCCGCTTTTCCGGCCTACGGAGCCAAGTATGCCACGCTGATGCAGCCGATGCACTGGACGGTAGAGGTGATGACCGCGCAGTACAGCGAATCCATCCGCATCACGCCGACGCGCTTCCTGCACCTCTAACGGGGCGGTGAGTGGTGAGCCGTGAGCCGTGGGCCGTGGGCGGTTGATTGAGTCGACGAAACTCCACCGCCCTAACGGCAAGAGGCCGGATTAAGCGGCTGCGGAACACGGCTCACAAAATCCGCCGGAGGAAATCCTGCGTGCGTTCGTGCTGGGGGTTGCCGAAGATTTGCGCGGGCGGGCCTTCTTCGACAACCACGCCGCCGTCCATGAAGACAACGTGATCGGCCACATCGCGGGCGAAGCTCATCTCGTGCGTCACGACAACCATGCTCATGCCGTCGCGGGCCAGATCCGCCATCACCGTCAGCACCTCACCCACCAGTTCGGGGTCAAGGGCCGAGGTGGCCTCGTCAAACAGCATCACCATCGGGTCCATCGCCAGAGCGCGGGCAATGGCGACGCGCTGCTGCTGGCCGCCCGACAGTTGGCGCGGGTAGTGGTCCGCTTTGGCTTCTAAGCCGACTTTGCTAAGGAGATCGCGCGCAATGGCCTCCGCCGCAGCTTGCGGCAGCTTTTTCACCTGGACCGGCGCTTCCATGATGTTGCCCAGCGCCGTGAGGTGGGGGAAGAGGTTGAAGCGTTGGAACACCATGCCGATGCGCGCGCGTTTGGCCGCGACGTTGCGTTCACTATCTTCCATCATGCGCCCGTTCTCCAGCCGGTAGCCGACCAGCTCGCCGCCAACATAAATGCGCCCCTGCTGGATCTTCTCCAGGTGGTTGATGCAGCGCAAAAAGGTCGTCTTGCCCGACCCGCTCGGCCCGATCAGCACCACCGTCTTGCCGGGATCCACGCTGAGGTTGATGCCGCGCAACACCGCATTGGTGCCAAACCGCTTATGCACATCCTCGGCGCGCACAATCGGGCCGGCGGCCGGCACTGCCGTTGGGCTAGTCATGAGGTCTCTCCTCCTCTGACAAAGCTGCCGCAGTGGGAGCTAGCGGGCGCGCCCCATCGTCAGCAGGTTGGTCCGCAAGCGTTGCCACAACGGCAGCGGCGCATCCTGGCTGCGCCGGTCGCCTAGCCGGCGTTCGGCCCAGCTTTGCAGCAGCGCGGCCACGGTGGTCATCGCCAAGTAGTAGCACGAAATAATCGCGAAAGTTTCCAGCGTTTTGAAATAGAGGTGGTTCAGATCGCCGGCCTTGGTCAGCAATTCTTTGATACTGATGACCGAAGCCAATGAGGTGCTTTTGAGCATATTGTTGAACTCGTTGCCCAGTGGCGGCAGGATGACACGGGCGGCCTGCGGCAACACGATGCGCCGCATCCCGGTGCCGGTGGTCATACCGAGCGATTTGGCGGCTTCCATCTGGCCGGGGTCAATGCTCTCAATACCGGCCCGCACAATCTCCGCCATATACGCGCCCTCGTTGAGGCTCAACGCCAGCAACGCGGCAGTCAACAGATCTAACTTGATGCCGATTTGGTAGAGACCCGTGGCAAAAACGACAAGTTGGACTAAGAGCGGCGTGCCACGAAACAACCAGATATAGAAGCCGGAGACGGCATTAGCGATTGGGTTTTTGCTCAGGCGCATTAGTGCGGCCAGCAGGCCCAGCAACACCCCCGCGACCTGGGCGACCAGCGAGAGGAAGATCGTCATCTCCGCCCCTTCGATCAGCGCCTGATCGAAGAAATGCGTCACGATAAAGCCCCAATCAAACGCCATAGCGGCTCCTCTCACGCAGCATAAAGGCACCTCCTACCGGCAGAGTGAAAGGCCGGCAGGAGGCGACTGGAGCTATTTAATGCCCCATTTTTTCAGGATCGCGGCCGTGGTGCCGTCATCGCTCATCGCTTTGATCGCTTTGCCGATGGCGGTGGTCATCTCCGGGTTCGCCTTGGCGACGGCAATGCCTTCGGGAGCCGATTCGAAATTAGCGATAGCGACCTCAAAGGCCGGGTTGAGCGCAGCATAGTAGGCGGCCACCGGCGAGTCGTGCAGGGTGGCATCGGCGCGCCCCACACGCAACTGATCCACTGCGTCGGTATCGGTTGGGTAGATGAGGATCGTCACTTCGGGCTTGCCGGCGGCTTTCAGCTTCACGTTCAGCGCATTCAGCGTTTCTTCCTCAACGGTCCCGGCCTCAGCGACGGCAGTCTTGCCGGACAGATCTTCCAGCGCCTTGATGCCCTTGGGGTTGCCTTTCGCCACCAGCACGGCTTGGCCGGCCTCAAAGTAGCGCACAAAATCCACCACTTTAGCCCGCTCATCGGTGATCGTCATCGCAGAAATCACCGCATCAAACTGGCTGGAGTTCAGCGCCGGCAGAATCGCATCAAACTTAAAGTTGACGACATTGAGTTCCAGCCCCATGCGGCTGGCGATCTCGGCGGCAATGTCCATATCGAAGCCCACCGGCTTGCCGGCCGCATCCACATACTCCTGCGGCGGGTAGCCGGCATCGGTGCCGAAAGTCAGCTTGCCGGCCTCTTTCAGCTTGGCCGGCGCGGGAATGGTGCCCTTATGCGCGCCCGGCACAAAAGACGAGACTGGGGTGGGGGGCGGCGTGGGCGGCATAGCGGTGCTGCCCGCAGTGGGGCTACCCATCATGCCCGGCATTTCCGTGCCCGCCATCATGGCGGTCGGGGTCATGTCTGCCATCATCGCGGTCGGGGTCATGGCCGCCATCATGGCAGTCGGAGTCATCGCTGCCATCATGGCAGTCGGGGTCATCGCTGCCATCATTGCGGTCGGGGTCATGGCCGCCATCATCGCGGTCGGGGTCATGGCCGCCATCATGGTAGTACCCGTCGGCGCGACCATCGCCGTCGGGATCACCGTCGCGGTCGGCGCATCGGCACCGCAACCGGCTAACAGCAGCGCCGGCAAGAGCAGCGCCCCTGCTACCAGTCCGCGCGCTTTCGTCCATTGTCCAATCATGATCTTTCCTCCTCATTAAATAGACACAACCGCGAGCAGCCACCCCTGCGCCGCGTCACTCATTGGCGGTCGGCTTGGCTCCTCCGGCCTAGATTAGGCTCTAGTATACACTAAAACCGGATTATCAAACTTTCATCACGCCAGAGAGGGTGCGGCGCAAAGTTTTGCGTACACAGGCGCACCGACCTAACCCCCCAGCCCCCTTCCCTACAAAGGAAGGGGGAGTCTCCGCTGTGTTGGTGGTCAGAGTACGGGCCCGCGTAGCGTCCGTCTCGCTCCCCCTTCCTTCGTAGGGAAGGGGGCTGGGGGGTTAGGTCGGTGCGTGCAAAACTCTGCGCCGCATCACGCCAGAGATGCCCGCTGCTATGCCTATAGAGACTGATCAGGTCGCTAGTTACGACTAGCCGCAGATCCGTAGCAAAACAGGGCGCCCGCAACACGGGCACCCTGCTCTGTAAGCCTTCCGTTCAGCGTGGCATCAAGCGATATGATAAGGCATATTGATAACGACGATGCCGGGCCGGAACAGCAACGAGCCTTTGAGCCGCAAGGCCGATTGATTGTGCAGTAGATACTCCCAGGGCCGGCGGGTCACAAACTCTGGGATGAGCACGGTGAGAACCCGGTCGGGCTGCTGTCGGTGCAGCGCATCAATATACGACAGCAGGGGGCGCAGCAGCAAGCGATACGGCGAATCGACGATCACTAGCGGCACTTCCGGCACCCAATCGTGCCATTTGGCCTCTAAGCGGGCCAGTTGCTCCGGCTCCTCATCGGGAGCCACATGGACGGCCACCACGTTGTCGGTGAGCGACCGCGCATAGGCCAGCGTACCGAGCGTCACCTGATTGAGGCTGGCAATGGGAATAATGATTAAGTGTTCGATGCGCTTCAAGGCACTGCCCACGCCCACTGCGGCATCTGCATCCGTAGGGTGGGTACGCTGCGGCACATTGATTAGGGGGTTGGCGGGCAAAATCGCGCCGGCCACCGCCGCCCGTCCTGCGCGGCGATCTACGCCCTCTAAACTGAGCGCCCGGCGCACCCGCTCGTAATGGCGATGGATGCCGAGAAACATCAACACGATCATCGGCACCAGCGTGATCACAATCCAGGCTCCGACGTGGACCGTGAAGCCGGCGAGCGTGAACAAGGGCTGTCCGTCCGCAAATTTGGTCCAGCACAAGATCAGCAGCACTAGCAGCGTGGTGAGCGCGCCGACCCCATTGACCAGCGCGTTGCCCTGCCAACCCGGTACGCGCAACCGCCACCAGCGCCGCACCATGGCGGCCTGGGACAGGGTGAACGAACTGAACACCCCGATGGCATAGAGCGGCAACAGCGCCGTCGCATCCCCATTGAACAGCCAAATTAAGGCGGCGGAAATCAGCGCCAGCACACTGATGCCGACCGTAAAGGCGAGGCGGTCGCCGCGCAGCGCAAACAGGTGCGGCAGAAACCGGTCGCGGGCCAGCAGATAGGACAGGCGCGGGAAATCGGAAAAGCTCGTATTGGCCGCCAATATCAGGATCAATGCGGTGGCCCATTGCAAGGCCACCCAGAACACATTCTGGCCGCCGACCGTGAGGTTCCAGGGGGCAAAGATGGTGCGTCCGATCTGCGATAACACCGACTCGGTGGTCGAAGGATGCACGGCCACTCTATCGGCCAAAAGTGAAATGCCTAGGAACATCGAACTCAGCAAGATGCCCAACGTGACCATTGTTTGCGCCGCGTTGCGCGCCTCCGGTTTCTTGAACGCCGGTACGCCGTCGGAGATCGCCTCAATGCCGGTGAGTGCGGTACAGCCACTGCTGAAAGCCGCCAGGATCAGCACCAAGCCGACGGCGCCCACTTGGTGGGTGTGCAAGTCGCCGGCCGCAATTTGATCACGCACCACGCCGACCGTGCCGAGCGTGCCACTGAACAGTTGGACCAGGCCAAAGCCCAACATGGTATACACGATGACCAGGAAGGCATAGGTCGGGATGGCGAAGACCGTGCCGGCTTCGCGCACACCGCGCAGGTTCAAGATTAAGATGAGCGCCACCGCGCCGAGGGCGATGGGCACACGGTAAGGTGCCCAACTTGGCACCAGTGAATAGATCGCCAGCACACCCGCCGAGACGCTCACCGCCACGGTCAAGATGTAGTCGGTGAGCAGGGACGCGGCGGCAATCAGCCCAGGAATCGTGCCGAGGTTGTCCTTGGCGACAATATAGGAACCGCCGCCCTTGGGATAGGCATAAATCGTTTGGCGGTAAGAAAAGACTAAAATGCCGATCAATACGGCGATAGCCAGGGAGACCCCGATGTTCAGGTGGAAAGCGCCGGTGCCGGCAACCAGCAGCGCCCCCAGCACCGCTTCGGTGGCATAGGCGACCGAAGAGAGCGCATCTGACGAATAGACGGCTAATGCCTGCGATTTGTTCAGCCGCTCGTGGCTCGCAGCTGCTGTGTGGAGCGGACTACCGATCAGCAGACGTTTGAGCAAACCGAAGCCCTGGCCCATGCGGGTTGGCGCGCGCAAGGTCTGCGGCAAGGCTTCGAGGTGGCCGGGACTGGTGCGCCGGAAGCCGTCGTTGGTCGCGCGGGCGCGCTGCACCACCTTGTCGCCGGGGTGGGTGCCCTGCCGCGCCACCCGGCGGTCGAGTTCGGCCACCGAGAGGCGCGCGCCACTGTCGGAGCCGGCAGGCACGACTCCACTGCGGCGATGACCGCTCGGCACGCTCGGAAAGATGTCAGCGGCGAGATCCGTCTCTGACGCGGGTTCTGCTGGGCCAGCGGAGTCTGCGGGCAAGATCGTCACCACTTGGGCGGGGATCACCGCGCACTCCTGTGTCTTGGTAGCATCACGCATTACTTGTACACACCTGTCCCCAGCCGTTGAGGTAGCCAGGGCGTGTAGTCTCCTCTCTGTTAGGCCGTAGCCTTATGCGCCAAATGCGCCCACTGGAGCCGGAACATGGGTCTGGATGACCTGCACAAGATCCCCTATCGCGAAAGGCTTGAGCAAAAAGGCAACGGGATGAAACCGAGTCATGCCCGCCGCGAGTGGCGGGCGGCCGGAGATCACCACAATCGGCACAGCTTGCTGCACCGACTCCAACCAGGCGGCAACATCCCAGCCCGTGGCATCGGGCAGAGCGATGTCTAAGACCAGCAGAGCCGGGCGCACAGCCAGTTGATCGGCAGCCTCGCGAAACGAAGCCGCCGTCAGGACCATATACCCCAACGCGGTAAGATGGCGGCTCATCACCATACTGAGCGAGGGGTCATCTTCCACCACGAGGATAAACTTGACCGGGTTTTGCATCACACCATCTCCCCAGGGCTACCGGACATAGCCCACGGGGGACCAGTCCGCCTATCACCTAGTTATCATACTGCGATGCGTGTAAGGAAAGTGTGTGGATTACAGATGCGGGTATACGGATCGTGTTAGGCTTCATCGGGGGCACGAAAGCGGTAGCCGACACCCGGCTCCGTGAGGATGTACTCCGGCTCGGCGGGGTTGCCTTCCAGTTTGGTACGGAGTTGGGCGATAAAGACGCGCAGGATTTGCGTGTCTGCGCCGTAGCCGCTGCCCCACACATCACGCAGCAGCGCCCGGTGGGTGCTAACGCGCCCGGCATTGGCGGCCAGCGTTTGCAGCAACTTGAACTCAGTGGGGGTCAGGTGGATGGCGGTGCCGCGCACCCGCACCTGATGGGCCGCCGGGTCCAGAGTCAGATCGCCAATCACCAGGGGGGCGGCGGGGGCCGCGTGCGCGGCCGGCTGGGCATGGCGCAACGCGACGCGGATACGCGCTAACAATTCACCCATGCCGAACGGTTTGGTCACATAATCATCGGCCCCGCCCTCAAGCGCGATAATCTTCTCGTACTCCGCATCCCGTGCAGTCAAGACGATAATCGGCACCAGGCTCTGCTCCCGCAGGCGGCTGCACACCGTCAGGCCGTCCATGTCGGGCAAGCCGAGGTCCAAGAGGATCAACTGGGGCAGTGGCGGCTGCAAGGCCCGCGCATAGCCGGCGGCTCCGCTGGTGGCCGTATCCACAACAAAGCCGTAGCCTTCGAGACTAATACGAACAGCCCGCGCCACGGTCAGTTCATCCTCAATGATCAGCACGCGCTCACCGGCCATCCGCAGTGCCTTTCGCGGCGGAAGCCGGCGCATCGGGTGCGGGTTCTGGAAGCGGTTGCTGCAAGGGGAGCGTGAAAGTGACCGTGAAACCGCTGCCGGGGCCGCTCCGTGCCGAGATCGTACCGCCATGCGCTTGGATCATACCTTGCGCGATAGCCAAGCCGAGACCGCTGCCCTGCGGCTGCCCCACGCCGCTGACGCGATAAAACTTGTCGAACAACCGGGGTAGGTGTCCAGAGGCCACACCCGGTCCCTCATCGTGGATCGTCACCGCCAGCCGATCACCCCAGGCCAGTGCGCGCAGTTGGATCGGGGTGCCGGCGGGCGTGTATTTGATCGCGTTCTCCAGCAAATTCGTCAGCACCTGATCAATCTTGACAAAATCGAGCCGGAGCAGCGGCAAATCGGGGGCAAGTTCCACCGTCAAGGGGTGATCGGCCAAGCGGGCGGCCAGCCGCCGGCGCACGGTGTAGATCACTTCGCTAATCGCATACCAGTCGCGGTCAAGATGCAGCACCCCCCCTTCGATGCGTGATATATCAAGCAAATTGCTGACCAAGCGCGTCAGGCGGTCGCATTCTTCATCCACCCCTTCGAGGAAGAGGCGCTGGGTGGCGGCATCCCAGTGCATAGCGGGGTCAAGCAGGCTCGTGACGGTGGTTTTGATGGTCGCCAGGGGAGTGCGTAGATCGTGCGAGACGGCATGGATCAAGGCCGATTTTAACTGATCAGTGCGTTCCAGCAACTCGACACGGTTGGCCTCATCACGCAAGCGTAGGTACTCCAGCGCCGTCGCCACCTGGGCCGCCAGGGTCACCAACACCGCTCGTTCCGCTGGTCCGAACCCATGCGCTCCGGCCCCCGTCGCCACCCCCAGTAGCCCTAACACGGCACCATCAGCCCGCAAAGGGACAAACATGGCGGGCGGTGAACTGGAGGGGCTGCCGGCCAGACGGCGGGTTTCCCCTACAGCCGTGCCCTGCTGATACACGGCTTGGGCGAGCGCCATTTCGCCTGGCGTTAAGCCCCGCGCAGCGGCGGGAGCGCGGGCCGCCACTTGCAAGTCGGCTCCCGTTTCGGTCGGCAGCAGAATCCAACCCACCTCGGCGGCAAAAATTGCGATCACTTGCTCGGCTAACGCCGGCAGCAGTGCAGCCGGGTACGTGGTTGTCAATACCACCTGCCCCAGCCGATAGAGCCGCTGCAAATCGGTCGCACGGCGTAATGCCTGCGCCGCCTCGGCCTGGGCACGGGCGATCAGGCTACTGATCAATACCGCCAGACCGAGAAAGACGACGAGCGCGAGTAAGTTATAGAGGTCCGCAATTGCCAGCGTGAGGTACGGCGGGATCAGGAGGAAATCGAACAACAAAAAGCCCAGCACAGAGGCCAACAGCCCAGGACCCAGCCCACCGAAAGTCGCCGCACCGACCACCACCACCAGGAAGATCAACCCGATATTGAGCAAGCCAATTGACTCTTTGAACGGCTCCAATGCTGCCGTCACCCCGGCCAGCGCAAGCAAAACCCCGCCATAACGGCGCACTTGGGTCGCGCGTGCCGGCGGCTCACTACTGGGTCCAGCGATCAGGCGATCCAGCGGGCGTTGCATCAGTCGGCCTGGGCGGCCACGCGCACGCCTAGCAGCGTGGTTTTGCCGGGCAAGGGCTGCGGCAGGCCACCGGTATAGACAAAGCGGTCGCCGGGCGTGAGCAGCCC
>JALYUO010000538.1 GCA_030853735.1 Chloroflexota bacterium | reverse complement strand
CGACGGCAACGGGCGGGTCGGGCGGCTCGTGCTCAACCTGTTGCTGATCCGGGCGGGCGATCCGCCGGCGTTGCTCTTACGGCAGTGGCGCGGGACGTATCTGCGCGCCCTGCGCGGCGCCGATATCGGCTATTACCACGCCCTGCTGGATCTGGTCGGGCGTGCGGTGGAGGGGGCCCTCGACCTCTATCTGGAAGCCTGCGCCACGCCGCCCGCCGCCGATCCCTACGTGCCGCTGGCCGCATTGGCGCGCCAGAGTGGCTACAGCGCGAACTACCTGGGCCTGCTCGTCCGCCGGGGGCAGCTGCCGGCGGTGCGCCGGGGCGGGCGCTGGTACAGCACCCCCGTCGCGCTCGCCCAGTACCAGGCCGAGGTCCAGGAGCAACTGCGCCCGCGCGGGCGGCCCCGGCGGCGCAACACCTGGCTGTGAATAGCCTTGTATTCGAGGCGTACTTCCTTGACCGCCGACAACTGATTGGCCTGATCGTAGTAGTTGAGGGATACGCCGCGCAGCCGGTACGCCTCGCGCCATTCTTGCAACGCGGCGTTATACAGTTCGAGGCAACGGGTCAACGTGAAGCTAGCCGTGCGCTCAACGTGCTGCGACAGGTAGGCCCGGTATTTGTAGGTGCGCCGTACCAACATGGGCTATACTCGTTTCTGATTCTCAACATACTGCTTGATCACCGCGAGCGGCGCACCGCCCGCGGTTGCGACAAAGTAGGCGTTCGTCCATAAGGTCGGCAACCGCGTCTTGAGGTGGGGGAACTCTTGCCGAAGCAGCCGCGAGGAACGTCCCTTCAGGAGCTTGATCAGCTTGTGCAGCGGATAGTGCGGGTCGAGGTCGAGTAACAGATGGACATGATCGGACAGGACCGCCAACGCCTCAATTTCGGCGTTGGGTACTTCGGCCACCACATCCTTAAGGATCTGCTTGAGGCGGTCATCTACGCCGTCCACCAGCACCTTGCGCCGATACTTCGGACACCAGACGATGTGATAGTGACAGGAGTACGTCACGTTGAGGTGGGACGTGAAGATGCGTGCGTTCATGTAACCATTATACCACACAGGTGCTGCATAACGCAAAGAGTGCCTGAGTATGACGAACAACGCCTTTTACTAGCTGCCTAACGATAGCGGCGGTATCCCCGTTGCTGAAGCAAGGGGTCTTAGCCGCCTAAAAGAAGATAAATCCCACCGGCCAAATTCCCGTTCAACTAAAATGAACAAGACCCAGGATCATGCGGTTTGACCGTATCTGTCCGCAGGAGAAGCGGGGAAAGAGAGGCTGGGGGAGCTGCGGCAGCTTGCGCGCGGCCGCAGCTCCCGCGAAGCCCCCTCAGCCGGAAAGTGTCACTCCGCGCTGCAAAAATATGACGCGCCCAGGCGTAGGATGCGCAGCGAATCACCCGGCGCGGGAACAGCACGGCGCCGGCGGCAGCCATCAAGCTGTCACGAGATGCTGCGCAATAGTGGGAAAAATCTCCTGTGCGATTTGCACCCCTCCGGCCGCACTTCGCACTCTTTATCCGACTCGCCCCTCCCTGTCGCTGTGTCAGGATCGGACCCGTCCCGGATTCGGTTTCCCGTTCCATCGAGTTCCTCCTAGTCCTACTTCTGCGTCCCACGTCCTCGCATCTGTCGCCCACGATCTCCCCGGCCCCCTGGTCTTGCTCCCCAGCCCGCCTGGTCTTGCGATCGACCTTCCCCCTCCGCTTCCATCTGGCCCCCCTCTGCGTAGCCCTTGCCTTGCCCTGTGGGGTTCCCGTGCCCCCTCGCATATGTTGTTTGACCTTGCCGGTCGCGCTTTCCGCCGCGTTTCTCGGAGCAGTTTACACCGCGTTTCTCGGAGCGAATTATACAGAGGTGTACCAAGATGCTCTGTGTGTTTTTTGTGCCTAGCTAGGCACAAATCGCGGCGCTGACCCCTGTTGAACCCTGGTACGCCACCCTCGCTCCATGCTCACATCATGCTCACGCCCACCGTGCTACCGACGGGGCCCCGCCCTACCCCGTCTAGGATCGCGGCTATCCTGGCATCCCCGTGCCCTGGAAGGCTTCCCAGAAGGTGAGGGGTTGGGGATCGGCGGGGGCGGATGCGAGTATATGCCACCAGATCCGCGCCGCGAGAATCCCCCCCGGTTGGGCCTCATGGTTTCGCAATTCCTCCAAACTCGCCACCACTACCGGCACCCCCCCACGGCCCAACTCCGGCGAAACCGCGTAATGTTTGCGCCAGACCAGCATTTGCTCCCGGCGATCTTTGGCCTGGGGGACTACCAACAAGACCTGGGGAAAGCGATGGCCGTAGCGCGCCTGATATAGCGCGGGTTGGGTCTGGAGGGTGTTATAGCCCGAGATCGTCTTCACCAACGCCCCACGGTTATGTTGCCCAGTCTCAAACTCCAAGACCACCCGCCGATAGCTAATGGGAGCCGGGGGATCTTGGTCCTCACTGCCGCCAATGGCGGTCGCTGCCGGCCACTCGTCCTCGCTGAGTTCGGCGCGCTGCCAATCCGGGATACTAAAGTCACCGGGGCCGGGCACGCGGAACCCTAGCACTAGGTCTGCGCTGGGTTGCACCAGGGGGGATGCGGGGTTGGCTTCTCCTACCCCCGGCGCGTCCTCGCTCCACCCTAACGTCAGACTCGGTGAGGTGACACCGGGCTGGTGGGTCGTGCGTGCGGCACCGAGCAGCAGCGACCAGAGTTCGTTCACGGCCAGCTGCTGGGCATCTACCAGCCCGGGGGTGGCAATCGTTTTCGCATCCCAGCCCGCAAGCGGCTCTTCCGCCCCCCCACCGGCGCGCAGTAGCGCGGCCATCTTGCCGTTCCAGTCCAGATAGTAGATCGGTTCGGGATGCTTGGGATCGCCGAGCAGCCCGGCCACCCGCGCGCTGATCTTGATACAGCGATTCACCCCCCGCGCTTGATAGAGCACTTGGAGATGGCGATAGGCCCGGCCCCGGTCGGGGTAATAGGCCCGTGCGATCTGCATCAAACTTAAATACCGTCGCGTCACCAGCGCGTCGAGCACGGCCCGCTCTTCGGCTTCGCAGCCCAAGAGGAGGTCTAACGCCTGGTTCACCCCCACTGCGGCAACCGCAAGGCCGGATCGGCCGGGGCTCCGCCGTACTAGCCCGCCCGTCGGGTCTAGCCGATCCGCTGGGGTATCACTCAAGCGTTTGCGCTTAAGCGCGCCGGTCGGTGCCGGCGGTTCCCCCGCGCTGGCGCGGGGCTGGCCGGTGCCGGTTTTTCCGGGAGTCGTGGCGCGCTCCATACTACCGACGGCGTGGGAGGGGATCGCACTTGGGTTCGCAGCAAGCGACGTATGGCCGTTGGTTGCGCCCGTCGGCGGGTCACTCGGTACAACATTCGTAAGGTCCATCAGCTATGTATCCCTTCTACAGCGGCCGGATTTACCGGGCGGCTGTTCTAAAGGCGGGGCTAACGGCCCCACCCTGCGCGGTCCGTCACGTTATCCGCCGTGGTACGCTGCCGCTACCAAGCGCGGACAGCGGGGCGGGGGTGCCTTCAAGAGGGCGGGGGGCTTGCCCGGCCTGGGCTAGGCGAGTGAGGATGCCCCCCAGTCGCCCCACCATCCGCGCCTGGATCCCACTGGCTTCAATGACCTCCGCGAGTGCCGTCGCCACCCCACGGTCGGCAAACAACGCGAGACAGGGAACGTAGGGCACAATGGGCTCATAGAGTGCGACCCGCCCCATGGCCGTGCGCCCACTCCGACGGGGGCGGGTCCAGAAGCCGGGACCGGCTAGTGGCGCATGGGGGATCAAGACCACCGTCAACGCCGGGTTGTCCGGGCGATAGGCCACGTAATCGTTGATCCCTCGCGGCCAGCCGGCTACCAAGCGCCGGTTGTTATAATCATTCAGCAGCCCCGCCGGAACCTGCGCCGCCGGATCCCCTAGCAGGGCTTCGACCGCCGAGTAGCGCCGGGCGATCAGCTGGGGCGGCCGCTGCGGCCAAAGGCGGTGGCTTTGCGGCGTAACATCTGGCCGTAGTACTGCCCATCCACCTCGATCTCGATGCTGTGGCGGCTGCCGTCAGCCGCCGCGAACAGCACCCGCGCATCCGCCAATTCATACCCTGGCTTCGGGCCCCCGTGCTGCCGAGCCCGCGCTACCAGCCGGTTATATTCGACCCGTAATTCCCGTTCGCTCCACCAGTCCAGCACTTGGCCCCCCGCCATAGCCACCTGCCGTTCGATCTGGAGCCGCGCCGCCCCGGCCAGCAACTGTTGGGGGATCTCACCAGGGCTGGGCCACCCGACCTGGGACCCGCCCTTGCAGTGTGCTGGGTAACTGGGCCCGCCCTTGGGCCGTCAGGGTATACATCCACTCGGACACCGGGGTGTAGCGGCAGCCATGGGCTCCCCGGCAGAGGGCACAGGGCGGGTCACAGCCACAGGCTTGCCGGGCTTGGCACTGCCGGCAGACCGCCCGGTATTGGAGCCGCTGGGCGGCCAAGTCACCGGCCCGTACAAGCCGGTCCAATCGATTCCAGGCCGTGTGCTCGCTGATACTCGCCGGCCAGCTCAGAGTTACTAAGTGGGCCAGTGGGGCGATCCCGAAGCTGCCGACCCACTGGGATAGCCGGCGATCGCGCGCGGTGTGGACCTGGGCCGGCCGACGGGAAGCCGGCCCCGGGGCCGCTACATTACTCCGGGGCGGAGCCTCTTGCTCCGGGGGGGAATCGGATCTTAGCGTCATAAGAGCTTTCTTTTATCTCCTTCAGTAGGTGGTTCTATTATGGGATATGTCACTACTCCCCTCCCTGCCTATAACTCATCATCGTCCAACCGGGGGGGCCTCGGCCCATTAGCGACCTTTTTCGGACCGCTCTTGGCCTTACTCGACCGCACTAAATCGTCACCTGTGGTAGGGGGGCCCTCCCCCGCTAGGCTCACCCCTGGATACTGCGGGGGGCTACCCCCCGCCCTTTGGGCCCCTGTGGCCCCTTCGTCTTGCCCCGCCCGCTGGGCCAGCACCCGCCGGGTTTGAGCCCGTACTTCCACCCTCGGAGTCCCGTAGCGCCAATCGGATAATTGCCGCCGCCGCCGCATCACATCCCGCTCCAGCCCCGGATGGGCCAACAGATCCGCCCGGCACTGGCGGTCCACGTCCTTGCGGCAAGCGCTATAGAGCCGGAAATCGTCCGCCTCCAACGCGCATAAGATCCGGGTCACCCCTTCCGCCGTCTCCGCCCCATGGACCAGCTGATAGAGTTCCTCTATCCGGGCGTGGCGGGCACCCGGAGTCTCCCCGGCCCGCCGCTGGACCATATTCCGCACGACTCCGTCGTCGAGCACATCGACCGGCACCACCGGGGGGGTCCGCCATTGAGCCATTCGAGGCTGGGCCGCGACGGTCGCCGGCACGGGGGGCGGCTCCGGCCACACCGGGATCTCTACCAGGGGCAAGGGAGCCACGGTCATTACTCCGGGGGTTCCATAGACCTTGAGGATCATGTGGTATTCCGGGATGTTAAGCAGATCGGCCGCCTTCACGCTCCCCCCGAGGACATCCTCAATCGCCTTCGCTTCTTTCGCGTCAATCGTCGGATAAAAGCTCTTGGTTCGCGCGTTATTGTTCAGGGCTTTCCGCAGCCCCTCATCCAATTGGGCCATGTTCTGGTGGATCAGGGTCAGCGAAATCCCGTATTTACGCATCTGGGTCAGGATCGTCTCAAACTCCCCCGAACTCCCACTCGCTTTCAGAAACTCGGGGAACTCGTCGATCCGCAGATACCAGGGCCGCCGGTCGGCCAGGTCCGCCGTTTTGCGGCTGGTGGCCGCCCGAATGATCTCGCGCAAGAGCAGGCTCGCCATAAAGGGGCGCACATCCCCCTTGATACTCAGGTCGGCCAAGAAGATCCCCATACGCATCAAGCTAACGTGCCACGATTCACCACTAACGCCGGGTTCTCCAGCAACTGGTAGGTGCTGGGCTGTTTTTTGCGTTTTGTCATCTGGCACGTTAGGCGGATCACCCGCGCGATGCCCTCCAACATCGCTATCAACTGGCCCTCCGCGTCCCAACTGAGCACGATCCCGCCGGCATACTGCCGCACCACCGCCGCCGCCATACGCAGGCTCCGCGCCGGGTCCGCCCAACAACTGACCACCAGCACCCAATGGCTCACCAGCATTGCCAACAGCTTTCCATAGATTTCACACAGTACCCGCCAGTGGTTCCCACTTGCCGCCCACTCGTCAATCCGGCCGTGGCTTTTCCAGAGCTTGAAGAGGAGTTCGATTTGCCAGCGCACCCCGGCCAGTACCACCGCTTCTTCCACACTCAACTGCTCGGCGGGAATATTCGTCACATAGCCATTCCAGTCCGCACTCGCGACCCGCCGCGTACTCACCGCCTGGCCTTTGCGCCGCGCCGCCGCGCGCAGCTTCCGCCGGCGGTTGTCGGCGACTTCCTGGGTGACGCGCACCGCCATGAGCCGCGCCGGCAGCCGCGCCCGCACCCCCACTTCCACCCACTCGTCCACCTGCGTCCCCGCTTGTGCGGCCAGCAGATCCTCCAGCTCCTGCCGCTGCGCGGCCGCCGTCCACAGCGCCACCCCCGTTTGCAGGCGCGAAAACCAGTAGCCCGCCCCTGCCGCAATCGTGGCGAACCGCTCCAGGTGGAAGAAACCGAGATCCGTCAGGCGCACGGCCTGGGGCGGCACTGGATGCGCTTGCCCCTGGGTCAGCCGGTCGAGGACGATCCCATCGCGCAACTCCACCGCGCACACACTGCCGGTGCGTAATTCGACCCCCAGCGCGAGTTTCACGGTCGCGGGCGCGCCAGCGGCCGGCGGCTGTCCATTACCTCCGCCCATCCACTGGTGGCCCAAACTGGGCGGTAAGGGAATACAGGAGGAGTCGAAGACCAAGACGGCGCTGAAGCGCGCCAACAGCCCGGCGGCGAGCGGGGTGGCCGCCCCGCTGGTGAGGGTCGCCAGCTGTTTAAAGACGCCCAACAGCAAATCGGCCGCCTGTTCGGTGAAGTTGCCATCAAAACCTTGTTCACTGATACGCAGCCCACGAGCGGCAGCGGTGTGGCAATAGTCGCTGAGGGCCGGGGCGGGTTTGGCGAGTAAGGTCAGCAGGATGGTCTGGACAAAGAGCGACCCGGTGAGGGGCTTATCGCGGCGACGCACGAAGCGGTTAAAGCGGGCGAGGTCATCGGCGGTGTGGGTGAGCAGCTGGCGCAGTGCCACGGCGATTTCAGGTATAGTAGACATCACGGAGCTCCTTGTGGTAGAGGGTGGTTAGGATAACCCCATGATGCCATAAGTAGCTCCGTTTATCAGGGATCGGACACCGCGCCCGCCAATTAAGCTTGATGCGTATGGGTCGGCCAAGAAGATCCCCCCGTCATCCATCACCTGCCGCAGATTGACCGTGCTATAAGGTTGGGCACACACTCCCAGCACCCGGTCGTTGGAGAGGAATTGCTCGACCCGGTTGAGCCCCGCCTGCATCGAGTTCAACGACCGGCGGGGCATCTGGGGGATCGAGATCCCGAATGGCGATCCCTAGGGGCAGCGGACTCGCCGCCGTTGGGGGGGCCGGAGTCAGTTGGGCGCTGACTGGCGCGGGCGCCACCTGGAACCGCTGCCACCAGGCGGCCCCCGCCAATTGGGCCTGCGCGCGGGTCGGGGGATGCCAGAGCATCGCCAGTTCGCGCGATCCCACCACGGCCAGGGGCCGGCCCAGGGGACCGAAAGGGGCGGGATACCGATCCCGGGCCACCAGGGCCACGGTCGGCAGCGGTTGCCGCGCGTGGAGAACCCCCAGCTGCACCGGACCGGCATCCAGCCCCTGGACCATCCCACTGGTCGGGGCATCATATTGCCGAAATTCGTGGACCATCAAGCCCAGTCGGGCCCGCACCGCTTCTTCCGCCGCCGGACCCCCGACGACCACGGCCCGGACCACCGTGTCATAGCCCACCTGATCCGCTTGGCGAGCCAGGGCCAATTTCTCTGCTTCGTGGGTCGCTGGGAGCAGCGCCTTTTTCGTGGTGGCTTCGAGCGCCCGTAGCGCCGCGAGCCGCCCCGCTACCTGATCCCGCCAAGCCCCGTTATAGCCACAGGTAATCAGTTGCACCCCCACCAGCCGCACCGGCGCGTGAACCCCCACGGCATCCCCCCCCAGCGCCGTCACCAGGGCCACCAGCGGATCGGTGGTGAAGCCGGCGGGGTCGCGGAGGGGGTATTCGGCGGGGGCCCGTAAGCGAAATTCGCATAGGCCGACGGTCAGATCGGTCCCCGGATCGGTCGCCGTTTTGCGCGCCGTCGCCAGGATCTGCCGCAGGGGGTCCTTCACCCGCAGTACCCGCGAGCCGGGATACGCCGCCTGGAGTTTGGCCGCGACCGCCCGAATCAGGGTATCGGGAGTCCAGGGCGGCAACCAGCAGAAGAGCCCCGTCCCCGCCGGCGCACACCAGATCTCCCAACTGGGGGTAATCGCTTCACCCCGCTCCACCTGCCGGCGGGTCGCCTGGACCTGGGCAAAGAGCTGTTCCAGCACCCCCTGAAAGGCCCGGTAATCGGTGATCGAGTCGGGCGGCACCCGAATCTCCAGCACGATCCCCCCTAGTGCAGAATCCAGGAAGGTTTTGGTAAATGCGGGCCGGTATGGTAGACTGGGGTATGAGATCACCTGTCTATGTCCGGGCCCGCACTGACACCGAGCCGGCGGCGCTGCTCGCCGGTCTGCGCTCCCCCGATGCCTTTTTCTTCCGTCGCTGCCAAATTCTGCTCGCCTCCGCCCAGCTGCGCGTGCCCGCCGAGATCGCCGCCAGCTTGGGCTGCTGCTCCCCAACCGTGCGCAATATCGTGCATGCCTTTAATGCCCAGGGCCTCGCCGGCTTACGCCGCGAGTCCTCCGCGCCCAAAACCGTCGTGCCGCTGTTTGATGAAGCCCGCGCCGAAGCCTGGCGCGCCTTGTTACATCGCTCCCTCCGCGAGTTTGGCTTTCCGCCCAGTATCTGGACGCTCCAACTCGCCGCTGCGGCCGCCTACCGCGACGGGATCACCCCCTATCAGGTCAGTATCGAGACCATTCGCGGCGCCTGCCACGTCCTGCAGGTCAGTTGGCGGCGCGCCAAGCACTGGGTCGACTCCCCCGATCCGGCCTATGAAAAAAAAAGGGGCGCCGCGACCGGCTGATCGCGTTCGCCGAGCGGTTTGGCTGGGTCATTGGCTACCAGGATGAAGTGTGGTGGAGCCGGTTTGCTTTACCCAACGTGCGGATGTGGAGTGACCAGCACACCCCGGCGCGCCTCCACGAGCAGGCGCACCGCAAGGACGATCCCGACCCGCTGGCACTGGCGTGTTACGGGGTGTGGTGTTTGCCGCAAGAGCAGATGCTGCTGCGCTTCGTGGACGGCCGGCCCGTGAGCCATGTGACGACGGCGTTTCTGAGCGGGGTGTGTGAGCAGCTCGCGGCGGCGGGCCACAAGGTGTGGGTGTTGATCTGGGACAACGCGAGTTGGCATATGAGTGCGGAGGTGCGCACCTGGATTGCGGCGCATAATAGGTACGCCAAACAGACGGGCCAGGGAATACGGATTTTGCTGGCGGGGTTACCGACGAAAAGCCCGTGGTTGAACACGATCGAACCCAAGTGGAAGCATGGCAAGGAAGCGATCGTGGAGGCCAAACGGGCGCTGACGGCGGTGGAACTGGAAGCGCGGGTCTGCGCCTGCTTCGAGACACCCCAGCACCCCCATTTGGTACAGCGGCGTCCAGAGCCGGAGCCAGCCGCGGCGGCTCCACCGCCGCCGACCAAAAAGGAACCACCGGAGCGCCAGCAGCCCGTACAGCCCGTCAAAACCCAACAGGCTGCTTGAACTTACACTAGCTGCACGTTGACTCGTTGCCGCGAGTTGTACAACGCCGGGTTGCAAGAATGGCGCGAGGCGTACCGCCTGCGCGGCGTATCCCTCAACTACTACGATCAGGCCAATCAGTTGTCGGCGGTCAAGGAAGTACGCCCCGAATACAAGGATATTCACAGCCAGGTACTGCAGGACGTACTCAAGCGCTTGGACAAAGCCCGCCAAGCGTTCTATCGCCGGGTCAAGGCGGGCCAAACCCCCGGCTACCCCCGCTTTCAGGGGCGTAACCGCTACGATTCCATCACGTATCCACAGGGGGGCTGGAAGCTGGACGGCGACCGTTTGACCTTGAGCAAGATCGGCCCGCTGCGGCTGGTGTTGCATCGTCCGCTGGAGGGTACGGTCAAGACGGTGAGCCTCAAGCGGGAGGGCGAACACTGGTACGTTTGCTTTAGCTGCGCAGTCGCGGCCACGCCCTTGCCGGCGAACGCTGAAGCGGTCGGAGTAGACATGGGGCTGAATTACTTTGCCACGCTGTCGAACGGGGAGCAGTTCAGCAATCCCCGCTACTTGCGGAAGGCGCTGGCAAAACTAGCGGTTAAGCAGCAAGCGCTGGCCCGCAAGGTCAAGGGGTCGCACCGGCGTGATAAGGCGAAGCAGGTGGTGGCTACGGTGCATCGCCGCATCCGCAATGGGCGGGCCGATTTTGCCCATAAGCTCGCACGGCAACTGGTCAACCGTTACGACGTGATCGTGTTCGAGGACTTGCAGCCTGCCAACATGGTGAAGCTGCACAGCCTGGCCCTTGCCATATCCGATGTAGGTTGGTCGCAGTTTCAGGAGTTCACCCGCACCAAGGCTGCGAGTGCCGGGCGCGTGGTCGAGTTCGTGAATCCCGCCTACACCTCCCAAACGTGCAGTGGTTGCGGCACGGTCAAGAAGAAGGAACTAGCCGCACGGTGGCACTCCTGCCCGTGCGGAGTAGAACTTGACCGCGACGTGAACACTGCAATAAACATCCTACGGCTGGGAAGCAGCCGACGTAGCAGTAATGCTGCGTAGAAGCCCCGCGATTTATCGCCGGGGTAATTCACTGTGACACCCTGCCGCCCAGCGCGCC
The DNA here is from genome assembly GCA_030853735.1 of Chloroflexota bacterium. GTDB lineage: Bacteria > Chloroflexota > Chloroflexia > QHBQ01 > JAICKM01 > JAICKM01. Next base: position 1,347 of record JALYUO010000538.1, on the reverse strand, counting down.
GCCAAATAGGCCCGATAGGCAGCGAGTCCACTCCCGGTGCGCGTGCGCGTGCGGTCGGGCAACGCTTCCAACCGGGCGTACCGACTGACGGTGCGCTGCATCAGCCCCAAGTCGCGGCCAATCTGACTCAGGGACTGGCCCGCCTGATGCCGCGCCCGGATGTCCTCATATAGACGGTGACGCTGTGCGCGCCGTTCATCCGCGATCGGCGTGTCTGCGGGCGGCGCAGGCGGTGACCGGTCTGGTGCCGGCAGGGGTAGCGGGTCCAGACAGCCAGAGAGCGGGGGCGCGACGGCGAGTGATACCGCCGGCTCATTGGTCGTGCTCAGAGAAGTGATAGGCGCAGCGGCCGCCAACGCTGCTTGTAGCTCGGTATGCAGCCGAGTCAGGATCTCGGCCACGGTCTCGCTGAGATTTTTCAATAAGTGCCAGCGGTCGGCGACCTGGGTGGCCTGGGGCGCACCTTGTTTGGCGCCCTCGGCATAGACCTCGGCGCGGTCGCGCGTAATGAGGGTAATGGTGGGATGCGCGCGGAACCAGGCAGCCACACGCTCGGCGCTGCGATCCGGCAAGAGGTCGAGGACGGTCCCCCGGTCGAGATCGATGAGGATCGTGCCGTAGGTCTGGCCTTTGCGGAAGGCAAAATCAGCGATGCCCACCCGAGCCGGATCTCCGATAGGCGGGTCGGGCACGTGGCGGATCAGCCGCAAAAGGGTGGTTTGGCTGGTCAGCAGGCCCAGGTAGCGACTAAGCCGGGCACCGGCCTCGCCGCCAAACGCTAGGGCGAGGTGCCGGCACAGGTCGGTGAGGCGTTGGGTTTTGCGGGCGCGTGGGGCGGCCAGCGCCGGCAAGCGCTCGGTGAAAATGCGCTGGGGACAGCCTGGGTTGGGACAGAAGAAGCGCCGCACCCACAGGCGCAGCCGCACCGGGCGGGTGGTCCAGGGCAGATCGGCGAGGGTCCGCTGATAGGAGCTATGGCGGCGGGTGGTGAGTTGCTGGCAGGTCGGACAGGTCGCCTGGATCGCCGTCGTTGCCAGCAACACCGTAATCTCGGCGGCGGTCGTCTGGATCTGCTGCACCCCCAGCTCCGCGTCCGGGGGGAATAGCATATTGGTAAGCATAGGACATTTTCTAGGAGCAGGGATGGGACGGGAACTGCTCACCAGAGTCTACGATTCTCTGGTTTCCTTCCCCGGCTTCACCAGAAACGGCGGAGACCCTCTTTAGGGGGGTTGAGCGGGTAGATAATGCCAGTTATCAGAATTTTCGCCCCGCTGCGTAGTGAAGGTAGCACCACAGAATAGCGTGGAGTCGGCGGTTGACAAAGCCGAGCGCATTGCGGATAAC
>JALYUO010000532.1 GCA_030853735.1 Chloroflexota bacterium | reverse complement strand
GCCCTGGCCCGCTTGGCCCGTGCCGGCCGCCCCGCGTGACGACCTCGCCGTAGCCGTGCCCGCGACCGTTGCGCCGGGAGCGTACCGCCTAGCCCTCAGCGCGTATCGGGCGCAGAACGGCGCGTTGCTGCCGGTGCCGTTCACCTGCCCTGCCGCGCCACCCGGCGACTTGACCCTTGCCCTGCCGCAAATGACGCGCCAAGAGGAGCCGTAATCCATGTATCATGTCTACCTATCGCCCCATTTCGACGATGTTGCGCTGTCGTGCGGGGGCATGGCGGCGGCACACACGGCGGCGGGTGGGCGCGGGCGCTGCATCACCGTGTTTGCCGCACCGCTGCCGCCCGGCACGCCGCTCAGTGCCTATGTGCAGGGCCAACACCAACGCTGGGGCGACCCCGATGCGGCGGCGGCGAACCGCGTGCGGCGCAGCGAAGAAGCGGCGGCGATGGCCTGCCTGGGTCTGGACCTGACCTTGCTCGACTATCCCGACGCGATCTATCGCGCCGACCGCTATCCCAGCGACGCGCACCTGTTCGGCCCCTTGCACGCCGCCGAAGTCGATCTGCCCGCCCGCCTAGCCGCCGACTTGACGGTGATCTTGGGCGCGCTCGACCCGGCGGGCCTGACGATCTACGCGCCGCTGGGCTTGGGCCGCCATGTGGACCACCAGATCGTGTTTCAGGCGGCGCGCCACTTGGCTGGGGCGGGCTGGACGGTGCAGCACTATGAGGACTACCCTTATGCGGCCAAGCCGGCCGCGCACGCTACCCGCTTCGCCGAGTTGGGCCTGCCGGCCGCCGGCCCCGCCGCCCCGCCGATCTATTATGACATCACGGCGACGCTGGAGGCCAAGATCGCCGCGATTGCCGCCTATCCATCGCAACTGAGCGGCCTATTCGACCCAGTGGACACCATGCCTGCCGCTGTGCGCGCCTACGCCGCCGCCGTCGCCGCCGGCTGGGGCGGAGCCGCTTATGCCGAACGTTGCCGGCGGCTTGACAGCCCCGCGCCGGGTGCGCTATAGTACGCCGCTATGACCAAACCCGCTCGTAACTCCGCGTCCTGGCGTGTCGGCCTGCTACCCCCCACTGAGGCGGCGGCCTGGGACCGTTTTGTGGCCGCGCAGTCCAACGGTCATCTGCTGCAATCGTGGGGCTGGGGCGCGTTCAAGCGCGGCCAGGGCTGGACTGCGGCGCGGCTGGCGGTCCATGACCGCGATGATGCGCTCCAGGCCACGGCGGGTGTGCTGTTTCGCCGCCCGGCGCGCGGGGTGCCCGTCTCAGTTGCCTATGTGCCGCGCGGCCCGGTCATGGCTTTTGACGAAGCGCACCCGCCGACCGTGGTCCTGCTGGCCGGGCTGCACAACCTTTGCCGGCGGCGCGGCGCGATCTTGCTCAAAATCGAACCAAACTGCGAAGCCGACCCGCGCTTGGCCCGGATGTTGACCGCCGCCGGCTTTCGTCCGGCCCGCCGCGTGCAGCCCGTCCGCAGCATCCTGCTCGACTTGCAGGCCACTGCGCCCGAAGACGCGCTGCTGGCCGCGATGAAGCCCAAGACCCGCTACAACATTCGCCTAGCCGGGCGGCGCGGCGTGACCGTGCGCCCCGCCGTCACCCCCGCCGACCTGCAAGCCTTCTACGACCTGATGACCGTGACCGGCACCCGCGACGAGTTCGCCGTCCACAGCCTCGACTATTACCAGTCCGCCCTGGCCCAATTCGGCCCGCATCTCCCCCGCGCGCTTCAGGAGCGGGGGGCGGGGGGAGCGGTCGGCCCCCAGGCGACGCTGCTGCTGGCCGACCACCCCGACCACCCGCAGCCGTTGGCCGGGCTGATGGCCTTCGCTTTCGGGGCCGAGGCGATCTATATGTACGGAGCCAGCAGCGACGCGGGCCGCGAACATATGCCTACCTATTTGCTGCAATGGGAGGCGATGCGCTGGGCGCGCGCGCAGGGCTGCCGCCGCTACGATTTCTGGGGCATCCCCGACGACCCGACCGCCGAAGCCCCCTCTGGGGACAACCCCAACGTGCGCCAGGGGCTGTGGGGCGTGTACCGCTTCAAGCAGGGCTTTGGCGGCCGCGAAGTGACCTACCCCGGCGCGTGGGATTTCGTCTACCGCCCGCTGGCCTACCGCCTCTACGAACGCCTGTTAGCGGCGAGGCAGGCGGGATAACTGACCGTCTTTTTCAACACGGAGACACGGAGACTAGAACGGCACACACGCGCCGGTTTTTCGTTTTAATGACTATGACTACTACCAAATCTCTAACCCCGCGCCCGCGCCGCGCCTACGTGTTGGGCGTGCTGGGTGCGCTGTTGCTGCTGACCGGATGGACGGCGCAGACCGCCCGGCTGGCCCCCTTGCCTGCGCCTACACTGACTGGGCGGCTGGCCTATGCGGTGGCGGGCAATATCTGGATCTGGCAGGGCGGGGCCGGGCGGCAGGTGACGCAGGGGGGGCATGACGGCGCGCCGGCGCTGTCGCCCGACGGCACGCGCCTGGCCTATGTGCGCTACGATTATAGCTTCTCCGACCTGGTGGTTAGTCCGGCGACGGGCGGGGAGCCGCAGTTTCTGACCAATAACCGCCCGCCGGGGGAGACCGGCAGCAAGGCGTTTATTGACCGCGCGGTGTGGGCCCTCGACCCGGCTTGGACCCCGGACGGAGTGGCGCTGCTTTACGCCTCCGATAGCGGTACGGATGCGCCGGTCTTGTGGACGGTGGAGGCCGACGGCAGCGCCGCGCGCCGCTTGCAAACGACCCCGCCCGCGCCGCCGCTCGAAGATCCGCGCGTGGCGGCTGATGGGACGGTGCTGGGCACGAGCTTCGGCAGCGGCAAGGCCGAGGTGTGGCGCTTGGACCGCAGCAGTGGGGCGTGGAGCGAAGTGGCGGCCCCCGCAGACGGTGCGTATGATGCGGCCCCCGCGCCAAGCGGGGGTTGGGTGGTGTATGCGGGGCGCACTGGGCGCAGCACCGACCTGTGGGCCGTGCCTGGGGATCGCACGGCCCCTGCCGTGCAACTGACGCATCTGGGCCGCGCCCGTAGCCCGGTCTTCGCACCCGACGGCAGCCAGATCGCCTTCCTAGCCGCAAAAGACGAGCGGTTTCAGGTCTTTGTCGCCGCCGTTCACGCCGACGGCAGCACCTATCGCCTGGATGCGCCGCAGCAGGTCACGAGCGTGCCGGACGGCGTGGACGCGGTTGCGCGCCTCTCGTGGAGCCGGTAGCTGGGGGTCGGG
>JALYUO010000515.1 GCA_030853735.1 Chloroflexota bacterium | reverse complement strand
GCGTAAGTTTCAAACTAGAGCTAGGACAGGCATGAACTCATCGGTCACGTTAGAGCAAACCGGTCGCCCACGGTCAAGCAGCGGCGGCCCGACAATCACGCACTCCGATCAGCCCTCGCGGCGCATGGTGATCGCGCTGCTGGCGCTGGGGGCGCTCTTTGGCGCAGGCGTGCTGCTGGGGGGCGGAGATCTGACACTGTTCGCCGTGTTAGCCCTGATCCCGCTGGCGGGCATGATCCTCTATCGCCCCGTGGTCGGGGTCTACGTGTTGTTGGGTGGTGCGCTGCTGATCGAGCAGTACGACATTGACGGCTTGACCAACCCGCTTACGAAGCTAATCCCACTCTACACCAACATCGGCGGCACGGAAGAGTACTGGAACCTCTGGACCCACGAAAACCTATCTTGGTTCACCGCCAACCTGCTGGAACTGATCATTGCTTGGACCGCGCTGGCGCTCTGGCTGCGCGCGCGTAAGACCCAGCCGCTGCGCCTGGGGCGGGTCGGCGGCTGGATGCTGCTGTTCTTGGCGGCGGTGGTCTTCTCGTGGGGTTTCGGCCTGCTGGGTGGCGGCGAGTGGAAGGTCTCGCTGTGGGAGATCCGGGCGCTGTTCTACATGGTGGCCTGCTACTTCCTGGCCGTCAACCTGATCCGCACGCCGGGCCAAGTGCGGCTAGTGGGCTGGATCGTGGTTGTGATGATCGGCATCAAGGCGTTGCAGGGGCTGTACCGCTATTTCGTGCCGTTCCACGGCAACCTGACCGATGTGTATGCGATTACCGGGCATGAAGACGCGCTGTTTCTCGACACGCTGCTGCTGTTGGCGGCGGCCTTTGCCATCTATGGTGGGCCGATCCGCCGGCGCATCCTGGCCTGGGGGCTGGCCCCGTTCGCCTTGTTCACCCTGTTTGCCACGCGCCGCCGCGCTGCCATTGCCGCGCTGTTGATCGGCGGCGTGGCGCTGTTGCTGACGCTGCCGCCGGCCAAGCGGGCGCTGCTGCCGCGCCTATTGGTGCCGTTGTTCCTGGTCGGGCTGCTCTATGTCGGCGCGTTTTACAACAGCGAGGCGACCATTGCCAAGCCCATTCAGATGGTCAAATCGCTCTACCAGCCGACCGCTGCGCGCGATGCCTCATCGAACGAGTACCGCGTCTTTGAGCAGTACAACGTGATGCGGACCATCCGCCACAACCCCGTGCTGGGGACGGGCTTTGGCCGGCCCTACGAGATGCTGGTGGCCTTGCCGCCGATCCCGTTCCCCTTGCGCGACTATATTCCGCACAACGAAATCCTGTGGGTCTGGCTCAAAATGGGCACGGTGGGCTTTGCCGTCTTCTGGCTGCTGATCGCCGCGTGCATCGTGCAGGGCAGCCTCGTCTTGCGCCGCCTGCGCGACCCCTATTTCCAGGCGTTGGCGGCGATGATCCTGACGTTGGTGATCATGCAGGTGGTGATCGCTTACGCTGATTTGCAACTGACCTTCTACCGCAACATGGTCTATCTCGGCTTGATGCTCGGCGTGCTGATGCGCCTGGATCTGATCGACCCGCTGTTACAGCCGTTGCCCAAGCAGGAATCCGCCGGCCCGCCGGCGGGCACGCTAGGGTGAGGGGCGCGCCGGGGCACAAGTTGCGGCGCTGCGGATCGCCAGATAGCTGATTTTGGCGATCTGGCTGCGGAAGGCGGCGGCGGCGGGTTGGAAGGTGCCGTCGCTGTAGCCGGCGATGATGCCGTGGCAGACGGCGGTTTCGATAGCTGGGTAGAAGACGTTGCCGGCGGGTACGTCGCGGAACGTGGGCGTGGCAGGGGATTGCAGCGCCCAACCCGCGCCGCCCACCACGATCTTGGTCAGTTGCCCGCGCGTCACGGGGTTGTTGGGGCGGAAGTAGGGGCGGTAGGCGCTGTCGCACGGTTCGGTGGCCCCCGTCTGCGGGTTGCTCCCGCCGCAGGTGTAGCCACTGACAATGCCCCCTGCCGCCGCCGTCTCGATCAGTTGATAAAAGACGCTAGTGCCGGCCACATCGGCGAACGTGGCGCTGGCCGGGGGCGGGACGAGCGGCAGGGCGAAGGCTAGGGTGACGATCTTGGTCAGTTGGGCGCGCGTAGTGAGGGTGAAGGGGCGGAAGGTGCCGTCGCTGTAGCCACTGACGATGCCGTGGCAAGCCAGATAGTAGACGCTGGCATAGTAGTAGGCCGTGGGGTCGCTCACGTCGCTGAAACGGAGCGCGCAAGGCGTGGCGGTTGGCAGGGCGGTGGCGCTGGGCGGCGGACCAGCGGGCGTAGCGGTCGGCGGCGCGGTGGTGGGCGTACTGCCGGTGGTGGGCGTGGGCGGCACGCCAGTTGCGCTGGCGGTGGGCGGGACGGTGGCCGGCGGGGCCGTGCGCGTGGCGGTCCCAGTGACCGTGTCCGTGGGCGTGGCGGTGCGGGTCGCCGTGGCCGTCATGGTGGGCGTAACGGTGGCGGGGGCGCATGGCACGCCGGGGTGGAAGGTCGTCATCTCCAGGCTATCGAGCAAGCCATAGCCGCTATTTTGGCCGCCAAAGAGGAACACTTGGTTGCCGAGGGCGGCCCCCGCCCCCAAGCGCCGCCCGCTACTCAGCGGCGGTCCCCAACTCCAGCTATCGGTCAGCGGGTCATAGATTTGCACCGTGTCCACCACAGCTGGGGCGGCGGCAGCGGCGTTGTACGGCGTGCCACCACCGATCACCCACAACCGCCCGCCCACCACAGCCCCTTCGCCATCCGCCGCACCTTGCAGCAGCGAGGTGCGCGTGTACCAAGTGTGGGCTCGGATGTCGTAGTCAAACAGCGTCTGTAACACACTGCTGCTGTTCTGGGTGCCCCCGGCCACATACAAATGCCCGTTGATCACGCCACTGGCGGCTGCCAAGAGCGGAATCGGCAGCAGTGGCAGGCTGGTATCCCAAAGATTCGTGATCGGGTCATAGGCCCAGAACGTCGCGCTCGGCGCAAACGAGGTGTCGAGCGAACCGCCGGGCACATAAATCTTGCCGTCCCCGTAGGCAGCCGTAAAGAAAACGCGCCCCTGATCGGGCATAGTGGCCCCACTGGTCCAGTGGTCTGTCGCGGGGTCATACACCTCGTTGTAAGGCTCGCTACTTGCCGGTGCAGCGCGTGCCGCGCTGGGGAGCAAGCCGCGCAACAGGGGCGCACCTGCCGCAGCGGTTTCGTTGGCACCGCTGAAGTAGTAGAACTTGCCTACATTTGGCGCATAGGTCATGGCCCCATAAACGCTGGCGTTTAGTAACGGTGCCCGTGCTTGCCAGGTGCCCGTTGCGGGATCATAGCGGGCTACTTGCGTGGTGCCGCGGGGATAGGTATTGTCGTTGCCGCCGCCGGCTTTGTATAGATAGTGCCCATCACTGCTCAAGGTGGGGCCAATTAAAGCCGGCGGCAAGTTGCCGCTGCTGGTCCAGGGGTCAATGGTACCCCAGATGCCGCAGGGCACCAGCGTGCTGGTGGGGGTGGGGGTTAGGGTGGGCGGGGTGCCGGTGGCGCTGGGCGTGGGCGTGATGGTCGGGCAGCGCGTATGCGGCACGCTATCGGCCACTTCGACCGTGTTCAGGTCAGTACCATCAGACAAGCCAGCCACCGCGATGACCCGATTGCCGACCGCCGTGCTGCCCAGCAGCACACGCGCGGTGCCCAGCGGCGGGCCAGGGGTCCAGCGGTTGTCCGCCGGCTCATAGATGGTGCTCACTGCCAGCGCGTTCGGCTGCACCTGGTCCAGGCGCGACGCGCTGCCGTCCGCCGCGACGAAGGGCTGGCCGCCGCCGAAGACCCAGAGTTGCCCATTGACCACCGCGCTGCCCGCGCCATAGACCGGTTGTGGCAGATCCACCACATAGCCCCGCGTATGGGTTGTCAGATCATAGTCCTGCACCGCCGACAAGGGCTGCGCCGCATTATCGGCTCCGCCGGCCACCAACAGATGCCCATTGATGACCCCGCCCGCCGCGCCCACCGTGTTGCGTGACAGATCCGGCAGGCTAGTGTCCCAGCTATCGGTCAGTGGGTCATAGGCCCAGACCTGCAGTTGCGGCGAGAAGCGCGGATCATCCCCGCCGGCGGCCAGATAGATGTGGCCGTTCCAATAGCCACTGGTCATACCAGAGCGTGGAGCGGGCAAGGGTGCGCCGGTGGACCATTGGGCGGTGAGCGGATCGTAGATTTGCGTGGCGGTGCTGATGATCAGGCCATTGGTTTCGCCGCCGAAGACATAGAGTTTGCCGGTGTTGGGGGCAAAGACGGCACTCGCGTCCGCCACCGGCAGGGGCAAGGGCGGCAGGGTCGTCCAAGTGTCGGTCGGCGGATCATAGCGGTGCGTGGCGCTGAGATAGCCGCTGGCAGCGAGGCCGCCGACCACATAAGCGCTGGTGCCGTCA
>JALYUO010000503.1 GCA_030853735.1 Chloroflexota bacterium | reverse complement strand
CCCACATCGGCGGCGATCACCTTGCTGATCAGCTTCAGCCCCTCGGTCAGCGGATTGTTGTCGGAGCCGGTGTTCTGGTCGGTCGGGCCGACGATTTGCTGCAACAGGTCAGAGCTGTCGAAGGCTTCGAGCGCGGCTAGGCGCACAAACTCGGCCACGCCGCCCGCCGCGCTATGGTTGCAGACATCGTGGATCGCATCCAGTTGGGCCTGGCGGTCGCGGTTGAAGCGGCCGTCAGCGCGGAACTGATAGTTGGCCGTGTTGGTCAGCGAGGGCACAATGGTGCTTTCAGTGTACAGGGTGCGCGGCACACTCGAGCCGATATTCAGCCCGCGAATGCGGCAGTTTTCGTCCTCACAATCGTCGCCGGCCAGCAGCCGGCCCAGCCAGCCGGTCGGCTCGTTCACATCGGGCCGCCCAGTCTGCCAGATTTCCATGGCCCGGAAGTGCGACCGATTGGGGTTGGGGTAGCCCACGCTTTCCAGCACCGCCACATGGCCCGCATTATACAGGTCGCGCAGCTTCTTCAGCCCTGGGTTCAGACCCATTTTGTCGGTGAGCGGTAGCACCTGTTCGCGGGGCACCGCTAGATGGGGGCGCAGGCGATAATAGGTCGGGTCGGCATAAGGGATCACCGTGCCGAGGCCGTCGTTGCCGCCGCTCAATTGCAGCACGACCAGCACATTGCGGCTGCGACTATCGGGCACGGCGGGCGCATCGCCATTGTGTTCGCCGGGTAGTGGCGGAGTCACCGCATCGCTGTTGATGGCATAGGCCGCCTTGACCAGGAACGACGGGGCGACCATGCCCAGCGCGGCCAGTTGGATGCCGTTTTTCAAGAAATCGCGTCGTGATAAGGCCATCGTCGTTCTCCTAGTTCAGTTGATAGGTCGGGCTGCTGAGAACCAGACGTAACAAGCCACTCAGTTTGAGGGCGCTCGTATCGCTGCCCAGGTAGGTGATCAGCGCACCGCGCAACGGAGCCGGGTCCGCGCCGGGCAAGGCCAGGGCCAGGGTGGCATCTACCAGCGCATCAGGCCGGTTGCCGGCGGCACGCAGCGTGTCGGTCAGTCCCGCCAGCGCCGTGTTCGCGGCGGGTTGCAGGAGCAGGCTCTCAACCGTGTTGGTGCGGGCAAAATAGGTGCCGGGGTTCATCCAGACCCGTCCGCCCGGCCAGCCCGCGACGTTGGTGGGGATGTAGAGCGCCATGCCCATGCCGGTCGTGGCGCGCGCCCAGCCAGTCAAGACGGCGGGCGTGAGGTGGTCGTGCAAAGCCGCGCCAAGGCCGGTCAGTTTCAGCGTGCCGATCAGGAACTCCGGCGGGTTCTTCACGGTGGCATAATGGTTTGCGTCGGCCTGGAACTCCGGGCTGAGGAACAAGGCTTTGAGCATCGCGCTGATGTCATGATTGGACTGCATATACACATCGGCCAAGCGGTTCACGCCGCCCATATCGGGCGTGTCGTTGACAAACCAGCGCCACATCTTGCGCCCCAGGAATAGCCCGGTCTCGCGCTTGCCGGCCAGAATGTCCAGCACATCATCGCCGTTCAGGTTGCCGGTGTGGCCCAGCACGGTTTTGCTGCCACTGTCATGCTGATTAGCCAGGAAGTGGAATTGGCCTGTCGTGCGGTCGGCGCTCCAGCCAGTGAAAGCCCGCGCCACTTCGCGCACATCGATCTCGCTGTAGTTGCCGATGCCGATGGTGAACAGTTCCATCACCTCGCGGCCCCAGTTTTCGTTGGGATGGCCGCGCTTATTGGTGTTGTTGTCGAGCCAGAAGATCATCGCCGGGTCGCGGGCCACGCCTTTCAGCAGGTCGTCGAAGCGGCCCAGCCCTTTGCTGCGAAATAGGTCATTCTGCGCGTACATCAGTTGCGGGTCTTTGACCTTCTGGATCGCGGTGGCGAAGTGGTTGTGCCAGAACAGGGTCATCTTCTCTTGCAACGGACGCTGCGTATACAGCATTCGCAGCAGCCATAGCGCCTGGCCATCCGCGATCTTGGTGCCGGCGTTCAGGTTCAGGCCGGCAGCAGCCACTAGATCGTCGGTGGCGCTATCGTCTACAGCGGCGGGCGCGAGCAGGCGATTAACCGCCCCCTCGTAGCCCAGCGCGGCATATTGGTCGAGTTCATCGGGGGTCCAGCCAAAGCCGGCCCGCCGCAACAGGTGGGCGGTCCAGCGGCGATCCGCATCAGTCATAGCGGGGGTCTCCTTGCCTGGGGGCTGTGGGCCGTGGGCCGTGGGCCGTGGGCGGTTGTCGGTGGTTGGTCGGTGGTCGTCGGTCATTGGTCGGCGCTGTAGCGGCGCTGCTTACTGCGCCGGGGCGAGTGTCACTGTAGCGGCGCTGCTTGCCGCGCCTGTCGGCGCTGTAGCGGCGCTGCTTGCTGCGCCCGTCGCCTGTCGGCGCTGTAGCGGCGCTGCTTGCTGCGCCCGTGGCAGATGTCCATTGGGAATAGTATACCAAGTTACGCTGCCGCAACGGTTAGCCGGAGGTAAGGACTGTGTAAAATCTTTGTAAAACGACGCGGGATAGGCGGGTGGCATTACCCCTAGACAGAATGCCACTGCATAGCCTACCAGCGCTGCCCACAAACAAGGAACAAAGGTCGTAATAACGCATAAAACAAGCCTACAGCGTTTTATTGACGCACAGCCAGCCCCGCGTTATAATGCTAGGGCAGATAGTGAGCCGACAGATCGAGCGAGGGAAAAGGGCATGGCAAAACGCATTAATATGATGCTAGACGACGACGCGGCGGATCTACTGCCGCAATTGGCGGGATCGTCACGTAAGCAAGGGGAGTTCTTGAGCAACTTGATTCGTGCCGCCGCGCAACAGGCCCAATCCCCTGTGCCCGATCCCGCCCTGGCTGAGTTAGGGCGGCAGGTACTCCGTCTCGTTGAGCAGGCAGATTATTCCTTAGCGCGACAGACTGCACTTTTAAGTGCGTCGGCGCTCGCCCGCCTGTGGGATAACCCAGAGGAAGATGCAGCATGGCAGCATTTGTAAAAGGCGAAGTCGTGGTTTTGCCTTTTCCGTACACGGATCTGAGCACTACTAAACGCCGTCCCGCCCTAATAGTGGCTGTTTTAGATCGGAATGATGTGATTTTATGTCCCATCACCACTCAAGTCGGGCGGGATCGGGATGCAATCCTGCTGGCGAGCAGTGATTTCCAACACGGCAGTTTGCAGCAAAAGAGTAGTGTGCGTCCTGATCATTTGCTGACCGCCGACGAGGGGTTGATCTTATATCGTGTAGGGGCGATCAACCCAACGAAGATGGCCGAAGTGACCGCAGCGTTAGTCCGTATCCTAACCCGTTAGTTGAGGCACCTGCCCATGATTCCGCCCACCGCGATCCGCACCGAACGGCTAACCAAGTGGTACGGCCCGGCGCTTGGCATCCGCAACCTCGATCTGACGGTGGCCGAGGGCGAGGTATTCGGCTTTTTGGGGCCGAATGGCGCGGGTAAGACCACGACCATTCGGCTGCTGCTGGACCTGATCCGCCCGACGGCGGGCCATGCCTGGATTTTCGGCCAGGAGGTGCAGGCGGCCAGCGTGGCGGTGCGGCGGCTGGTCGGCTACTTGCCGGGCGAATTGGCGCTCTGGCCGGGGCTGACGGGCAAGCAGACGCTGGCCTATTTGGGCAACCTGCGTGGCGGGGTGGACGCGGCTTTCGTGACCGACCTGGCTGCGCGGCTGGGACTCGACCTGAGCAAAAAGTTCCGCGACTACTCGCGCGGCAACAAGCAAAAAGTCGGGCTGATCCAGGCGTTCATGCACCGCCCGCGCCTGCTGATCCTAGACGAGCCGACCAGCGGCCTCGATCCGCTGAACCAGCAGGAGTTTTACCGAATGCTGGCCGAGGCACGGGCGGGCGGCGCGACGGTGTTCTTGTCGTCGCATATCCTGAGCGAGGTCGAACACACCAGTGACCGGGTAGGCATTGTGCGCGCCGGGCAACTGGTGCGCGTGGCCGCTATTGCGGACGTGGTGGCCGAGAAGCGGCAACAGATCGCGCTCACCCTGAGCGCGCCACCTGACCCCGACGCGCTGGCCGCGCTGCGCGCGGTGCCCGGCGTGAGCAATGTCGTTGCTGCCGGCAACGGCATCCAGTTTGCGGTGCAGGGCGACTTGGCGGGCGCGATCCGTTGGGCGGGCGGCCAGCCGTTGCTCACGCTGACCAGCCACGAGCCGACGCTGGAAGAAGCCTTCCTCGACTACTACCGTGAGCCGGAACCGGCGCACGCATGATCCAGGCGCAAGCCGAAGGTGCTTATGTGGGGCGGGCGTTGCGGCAGCCGGTCCTCTGGCTGCTGCTCGTTGCCACAGCGTTGGCGGCGGTCCTGGCCTATCAGGTGCGCCGGCCGGTCACGCTCGACATCGGCACACCCGCCGACCGCCCCTATCTCCGCAACTTCCACGAGGTCCGCAGCGACCCCGATGGGCGCACCTACCGTGCGTCCGATGCCTACGGCTATGTGGTGGTGCCGGGGTTGGGCGGCGGCGTGCCGGTCAGTGTCACCCTCAGCCTGAACGCCGGCCGTAGCGATACGCCGGTGACAATTCTGATCAACGGCACATCGTTCTTGGACCGCACCCTACCCGCCGGTTGGCACACCTACTCCTTGGCCCTTGATGCGGCCCACCCCGCCGCGCTGGCCGCCCGCGATCTGGTGATCGAGATCCGCACGCCACCGGGCCGCGGGGTGCTGCTTGACCGGGTGGAGGTGGGCGCGCCGGGGCCGGGCGTGGTCACGCCGGCTCTAAGCCAGTTAGGCAGCATTCTGGCGATTGTGGCGCTGCTCTGGCTGGCGCTAGGCCGGGTGTTTCGCAATGAGCGCGAGGACTGGCCTGCTGTTCGCCCTCCTTCTCTGTCCAACGCCCGCAATAAATTGCGGTCCTACACTTCGGCATCTGTTGTGCTGCTCAACGCCCGCAATAAATTGCGGCCCTACACTCATGTACCGGCTGTTCTTGCGGCGGCGGCATTAGTCGGCGGGCTGGCGCTGAACCGGCCGGCGGTGACAACGGCGACCCCGGCACTGCTGCTGTGGAGCGGCATCGTGTATGCCCTGGCGGTGGGCGCAGAGCCATTGGCGCGGGTGCTGGGGCCGGAGGTGCGGCTGGCCGGGCGACTGCTGGCGCAACCGGCGTTGTGGGCGGTGCTGGCGCTGACGCTAGGCGGCCTGATCGCCGCCTATCAAGTGCGGCACAGCTATAGTCTGGACCTCGGCAGCCCCAGCGATCAGGCGTATGTGAGCAACTTTCAGGACCGCGACGCAGAACCGAACGCATCGGATTTCCGGTTCAGTGGCCTGTATAGTTATGTCACGTTGCCGGGACTGGGTGGCGGTGTGCCCTACACCCTCAGCGTGACGCTCAAGCCGGTGCGGGTCAACCTGCCGATCACGCTGATCCTAGACGGCGCGCCGCTGTTCCAGGGGCCGATCAGCGGCACTTGGCAAACCCTGACCTTCCGCATAGACAGCCGCTATCCGCAAGCCCTCGCCTCGCGCGATGGGCTGCTGGAATTACGCACACCGGCGGTCCGTAGCGTGGCGGTAGACCGGGTGGAGATCGGCGCGCAGGAGGCGGGCTTCGTGATGCCGGCGCTGGGGCAATTGGCTGGGCTGGGCGGGCTGGTGCTGCTGGTGTATTTGCTACTAGGCCGCGCTCTGGCTCCGCATCCCCTGGCGAGGCGGATCTCGCTCGGCGGCGCAGGTCTCGCGGGCGTGACCGTCGTGGCGGGGCTGGCGGCGTTCCATCTGCCGTTGACCGTGGCGACCGGCCACCTGCTGCTGACCGCCGGCCTGAGCTATGTGTTGCTGGGGATCGGCGAAGCGGTCTTGCGGCGGGTTGCGCCGGAGGCCGGGCTAGGGGCACGCTGGGCGGCCGCGATCTTTGCGGCGGCGTTCGCGCTGCGCTTCGGCGGCATGGCGCTGCCGCAAAGTGTGATCATTGATATGCCGTATCACATGAAATGGATGCGCGAATTACTGGCCGGCAACTTGGCGGCGCTGACCGACCCGCACGGCGGGCTGAACCAACCGCCGCGCGAATGGGGACTGGCCGTGGTCATCCCCAAGTCGCCACTGTTCTATTTTGTCGCCGCGCCGTTGGCCTTGCTGCCCGGCAACTTGGAAACGGCGATCAAAGCCCTGGTCTGCCTGCTGGACGCGAGCGCCGTGCCCATCTGCTACGGCTTGTTAGCCCGCTACGGGCGCACAGTCGGTGGCTGGCGGGCGGGCCTGGGCGCGGCCTTCGTCTACGCCGCCACCCCGCTCACCTACCGCGCCCTGGCCTACGGCATCCTGCCGACGATCCTGGCCCAATGGCTGGCGGTGGTCTTTTTTGCCGCCCTCGTCGCCTGGGCCGGCGCGGGGGGCCTGGGTTCAGGGGGAAGGAGTCAGGGGGCGGTCGGCGGTCGTCAGTCGTCAGTGCTTAGGTATTACTTTTCACTTGCTACTTTTTACTTTCTACTCGTCCTCCTGCTGGCGGCGGCGCTGGTTGCTTTCCCGACAATTGCGGTGTTCACGACGTTGGTGACGGGTGGGGTGGCAGGAACGTGGATCGTGCGCCGGCGATGGCAGGGCTGGGCGGTGCTGGGGATACTCACGGCGGCGTGGGCGCTGGCGATTGCGACGTACTACGGCGTATATATCAACGATCTGATCCTGCACACGTTACCACAGCTGTTCGGTCCACGCTCGGCGGGAACGGCGGGCGCGCCCGGCGGCAGCACGGTCCATTGGCGCGATCCGCTCGACCTGCTGGGCTGGACAGCGGGCTACCTCGTCAGCCTGCTGCCGTTGCTGCTCGGCCTGACCGGCTTGGCGCTGCTCTGGCGCGGCGGTCGGCAGTCGGCAGTCGGCAGTGAGCCGCTATCTGTAGAGCCCGAACTCAGAACTCAGAACTCAGAACTCAGAACTCTCGTAGCCTGGTGGGTGGCGATCCTGCCGATCTTCGTGGTAGTGAATTATCGGGTGGATATGATCGGCAAGCACCTGTTTTATACCATGGTGCCGCTGGCGCTGGGCAGTGGGATTGTGCTGGCGGCGGGGTGGCGGCGCGGCGGCTGGACCCGCTGGTGGGTGAGGCTGCTAGGGACCGCGCTGGTCTGGAGCGCGCTGGCCTTTTGGATCGAGCGGCTGGTGCGGGCATCGAGTTGAAAGGACTGCTGATGGATAACTGGTGGCTGGCCGGCCCGTTTCGCAAGACGCTGCGGGATCTGCGCGGCGCGCTGATCGGTTTTAGCGTGGCTGCGTTGCTGCTGATGACGGTAGACATTGTGGCGTATCATGTGACGCTGGGGGCCGGCGCACCGGAGCGTGACAGCCAAATCGTGCAGTTGCGCCGTCTCGCCGCCAGTTTCAGCTATCTGATCGGCGAAGTGCTGCCGCTAGACACCGTGGCGGGCTTTCTCAGCCTGCGCTTGCTGACCACGTTGCCGTTGCTGCTCGGCATCTGGGCGACGGTGGTCGGGGCGGGCCTGCTGCGCGGCGAAGAAGAGCAAGGTCAGATGGATGTCCACCTGGCCGCGCCGATCCGCCGCACGCGCTTGCTGGCGGCCAAATGGGGCGCTTTCAGTGTGGCCTGTGCGGTGATCGCGTTGGTGGTCACGTTGGGGCTGGTGATTATCGGTGGCCTCGCCGGTGAGCCGTTGCCTGCCGACCGCGATGCCCTAGCCGCGCTCAATGCGCTGACGATGGTCTGGATGTGGGGCGGCATTGCCTTGCTGCTGGGCCAACTGTGTGCCACACGCCGCCTCGCCGCCGGCAGCGCGGTGGGCTTGCTGTTCCTCTCCTACTTGCTCGAAACCAACCTGGGCCGCGTCGCCGGCTACAAAGCGATCACCGCGCTGCTGCCGATGCACTACTGGCTCGCCAATCGGCCTCTCGTGCCGGGGCGCACCTTCGACACAGCCGCCTACGCTGTCCTGCTGGGGCTGGGCCTACTCGCCACGGGCGCTGCCGCCGCCCTGTTCCAGCGCCGCGACGTAGGAGCCGTGTTCCGCCTCTGGCCTGCCACTAGGCGCGCCGGCAACGGGGGCACTCTCTTGGGCCTCAGCAGCCTGTTTACTCGTGCCTTACGGGATATGTCTCTCTCCGCTGTCGCCTGGGCCGGCTTCCTAGCCGGCTATACCCTGCTGATCACCGCCGCGCTGTCCGACCTGATCGAGCCGATCCGCACGCTGGCTCGCAGCCCGCTAGGCAAGATGTTCCTGAACGGTATGGACACCACCATGTCGGTGCTGCAAGCCGCCTATTGGTCGTTTGTGGTACTCATTCTGGCCGGGTTCGCCGTGTTGCAGGTGGCCGCTTGGACCGCCGAGGAAGAGGCCGGTCGCCTGGAACTGGTCCTCAGCACGCCGCAACCGCGCCCGCGCCTGTTGCTGGCCCGCGCCGTCGCCTTGCTCGTCTGGACCGCCGCTATCGCGGCGGCGGTCGGCGGCGTGCTGCTGCTGGGCGACCAGATCTACGCGCTGCACCTCGACAGCGCCGGCCTACCAGGAGCGTTGTTGGGCCTGCTGCCCTTTGTGCTAGTGATCAGCAGCGCAGGCTGGGCATTGGCCGCGCACCTGAAGCGCCCCGGCGGGGCCGTGCCGGTGGTCGCCGCCGTGGTGGTTGCCATGTTCATCCTCGATGCACTGGCCCCGTTGCTGCAACTGCCCGATTGGGTCGCCCGCCTCTCGATCTTCACCCAATATGGGCACCCGCTCATCGTGGGTTGGCAAGCCGACGGCCTCGCCGTCCTCACCCTCGCCAGTGTCGCACTGCTGGCCCTCGCCCTCTGGGGCATCGCCCGCCGCGACATCACCCGCTGAACCGAAGGCGGATTGCGGATTGCGGATTGCGGAATAGAGGATACAGGTCGCGTTCACATCTCCGGCTGCCGGCTATCGGCTCCGCACCCGTTCGTCTTATTCCGCATTCCGCATTCCGCATTCGCGTTATGGTATACTGACTGAGATCGGCAGACTTGGCGCGCGGGGAGAGCGACATGGCCCTCGAAGGCAACCTCGAAGAGTTCAACATCGTCGCTGTCTTGCAGACGCTGGCCGGCGGGGAGATGAGCGGCACCCTGAGCGTGGCCGATGGAGCCAACCGCGCGGTGATCACCTTCTTGCGCGGCCATGTCATCCACGCTGAGTCCACTCTCGAAGCCAACCGCATCGGCGAGATCCTGGTTCGCACCCACCGCATCACGCGCGCCCAGTTGGAACAGGCCGCCAGCGCACAACTGCGGCGCTATCCCGGCCGGCGACTCGGCCAGATTCTGCATGAAATGCGCGTGGTCTCCGACGATGACTTGGCGATGGCCGTGCAGATCCAGATCCTCGAAGTGATGGCGCGCCTCGTGTTGTGGAACCGAGGGCGTTGGCAGTTCCAGTTTGACCCCGCCGACTCGCCCGATCCCTTACCGGCGGGAGCCATGTCGGTGGAGGAGATCCTGAGCGGGCAAATCATCCTGCTCGACAACGTGGACCCCTTCCAAGATATGAGCGCCGTGCTGGATGCGGTCTACAGCATTGTGCCGGGGCGCAGTGGCGACAGTGAGCGCGTGGTGCTGGAAGGCGACGAGTGGACGGTGTTGAGCGCGATAGATGGGCGGCGCAGCGTGCGCGAACTGGCCCATGCGACGCGGCTGGACCCGGAGCAGGTGGCGCATATTGTCACCAACCTGGGGGCCGCCGGACTGCTCACCACTGCCGCCGCGCCCAGCGATGAGCCACTACCGCGCGGCGGGGAGCCGACCATCGAGCTGATCCTGGCCGAACGCCCGGTCGCGGCGGCGGCGGCCCCCATCGGCAACGCCGTGATTGTAGACCTGGCGCTGGCCGAGCGGTTGCGGGCGGTGTTAGCCACCCTGCTGGCGCGCGCCGAGGGGCACGAAGTGTGCCTGATCAGCAGCAGTGGGTCGCTGCTGGCCTTTTACGGCGAGAGCGTCCATTTGCGCTACCCGGCGCTGTTCGCGCTGGCGGCGGGCATCTTCGCCTCCTGGCAGGAGTTGGGCCGCAGCCTGGGCGAAAACAAAGCCTCGACGCTGCTCTATCAGGGAGCCGACCTGAACATTTGCCTCAGCCCGGTGGGCACGCAGGCCATCCTGATGACGCTCTATAGCCAAGCCTCGCGCGGCGGGTTGGTCAATTTTTGGAGCCGCGCCGCCGGCATCCGCTTGGCCCGCCTGCTGGGCGAGGGAGCTGGGGCCGGCGGGCCGGGACCGGCATTGCGCCCCCGCGACCCGCCGCCCGGATCGCGCCCGCCCCGCGCCGAAGCCGCCACGCCCGACCTGGGAGCCGACTTTCAGGCGGATGTCGCCCGACAGATGGACGATCTGTTTCGCAACCGACGCTAGGGATGCCAACCGCCCGCCGCAACCTACGCTGGGCACGACGGGCGGACCGTTAGAGCGGGCGTTACTCGGTGGACGGGCTGCCCTGGCCGGGCGCGACCAGGGCAGCATCCAGGTCGGCGCGCAGGACGGTCAACTCGTCCAGCCGTTGCACAATCTGCTCCAGCAAAGCGCGACGTGGTTTGTGTTCATACTCAACGCGCAAATCTAACAACACCTGGGCCAAGCGCCCCACTTTACGCACGTCATCAATATGATCTTGGGGCCGAATCGGATCGGTGAAAGGCACAAGGGTCTCCTTCAGGTCGGTAAGTGGGTGGCGCGGGGCCGTGTTACGTCTATCAGCAGCATACCGTAAACCTTTTCGCCTGTCAAGAGCGTGTAGAAGTGTACCGTATGCTGCTGCGGTCTACGTTCACGTTCTTACCGGCCGCAGAGACCTGCGCCGGGCGCGTCGTGTAACGGTGCAGTCTAGCCCGCGTATCGTCCGCCCAGCACCGGAGTGTAGGAGGGTGGCTCCGCCTGGTGCTGCCGGCCCGCCCGCAGATGCCGCGCCCAGCAGCGCCGGGTGGCATCGCCGCCTACCGGTACGCAAGGTGCCTCGTTACGACACCACAGCCTGAACACGTACCGCGTCACGGAGGACTTTGCCTAAGCCCTGCCGCAACCAGGGCTTATGCGTTCTCACGTCTGCGGGCTTAGGGAGCGGAATGACTCGGCCTGTGGGAGCGGCCTCCTGGCCGCGAAAGCCTACCCTTACCGCGCAGGTCGGGTAGCAGACGAGTAGATCGGGGTATGCCACGCGCCATCGCGGCCGGGAGGCCGCTCCCACAGTCCGGGCGGGGTGCCCGCAGCCCGCCCACCGCGCTGCAACGCGAGAACGCATAAGCCCTGCCGCAGCACGCGCCCTTGTGCCCGTGCCCAGCCATGCGCTATAATAGCGGGGATCGTCTGCCCGTGTAGCTCAGTGGATAGAGCGCCGCCGTCCTAAGGCGGGCGTCGGGGGTTCAAGTCCCTCCGCGGGCACCGCACGCACCTAGCACGCAAAACCGTACTCTGCCGCGCCGGGCCGGGTGCGGTTGTGTGGTATAATGGGGCTTCCCCCTGGCGCGTGTGGGGGATCACCCGAAGAGGAGCCAGACCATGCAAATTACGCTCAAAAGCAAACATCGCAAGCTGAACCCTGCCGAAGATGAGACGATCCGCAAGAAGCTGGCGCGCCTGCCGCGCTTCCTAGATCAGATCAGCGAGGCCGAACTGATCGTGGGCACCGAACAGCCGCACCGGGGGCCGGATCAGCAAGTGGTCCAGATCACCGTGCGCGCGAACGGCACCCTGCTGCGCGCCGAAGAGCGCGACGTGGAGTTGCAGACCGCCGTGGACGCGGCGCTGGACAAGGTGGAGCGCCGTATTGAACGCTACAAAGGCCGCTATGAGCGCAAGCGCAAGGGAGCCGCCCGTCTCGCCACGGTGATGCCTGATGAGGCAGCGGTCGCCGCGCCGGATGACGAGGAGGAGGAGACCGAAGCTGCGCCCCTCCATCCGGTGGTTCGCACCAAACGCTTCCCGGTGCCGCCGATGACCCAGGACGATGCCGTGGAGCAGATGGAGTTGCTGGGCCACAGCTTCTTTATCTTCCGCGATGCCGACACCACCAATCTGGGGGTGCTGTACCGGCGGCAGGACGGCACCTACGGCGTGCTGGAGCCGGAGCTGACGTAGGTTCAGGGGTCGGG
>JALYUO010000486.1 GCA_030853735.1 Chloroflexota bacterium | reverse complement strand
TTTGGGCTCCTAAAACTTGACTGTGCTTGTCACTTGGGTGAACAGTCTTGCTCACCACTCTGCTGTTGTTAAGGTGCGAGCCGCTTGCGCGGTGTTTCCTACTATACCAGATTTACGCAGCCCTTGTCAAGTTTCAACAAGGGCTACAGGGGCAACAAAAAACCGCCGTCTACGCGACTAGCGGGAAGCAGACACACATTCCAAGCACATTGCTGGGGGTTGTGGGTTTTGCCTGTTGCCCTCCTCTGATGTTAGGCTGCTGGGTTTTCTCATCAATGATGAGCGAAACCGATTGGCAAGAGCAGATACCACACCCCTGACCCTGTTATTATAGTCCAACTCTGGACCGGAGTCAAGCCTTTTCGTGGGCCAGTTTCAGAAATCATCGGAGAGGGCGCTGTTTGCGCGGCGGTACCGTCTGTTCGACAACTTGGCGCAGCTGGGTACGTCCCGCCACATTACGGGCAAATGCGTCCCCGGCGTGGAATAAGCGGAGAGCCTTATCACGATACTCCGGGTCGGCGGCATACGTGTGCTGAATTCGCTCATTCACGGCAGCGACCACTAGATCCATGGCCTGTAGAAAATCGGCTGTAGGAATACCCGCTCGGATGCGGGTGTCGGTAAGCTGTTCAAAATACTCGCGCGCTACCGAAAAATCGGAGCCGTTCATCATGGCGGCAATGTACTCCACCGTTTGCTTATTCTGGTTTAGGAGCATTTCATGGGGCAGCGCGGCGTAGCTAGGAACTTCGGCTTTCATGCGCTGCGCGATGGTCTCGGCAATGCTCGTGCTCTGCGCGCGCAGCATCGCCATCAATCCATCGGGGAAGGGTAGGGTATTCACTGAATGAGCCTCCGTTGTATGCAGTCTGCTGCCGCTTGCTCTAATTACCGCGTGGGCAGGACTTTCGTTCACCGATCTCAGCCGCGCCCGCCGAAGAACAGGCCGAACGAGTCCGCGCCGATTTCAAGGATGCACTCTTCGAGCGTGCCTTCGATAGGCAAGGCTTCCCACTTGTTGGTGTGGCGCTGGTATTCGAGACGGTAGGTGCTGTGGCTGGGGTCGAGCGGCACAACGCGCGCCCACGGCGCATAGTAGCCCTCCCAGGCGGGGCGCTGAAAGGGTTGGACCAGTTCGTAGAGGATCAGTGCCGTTTTCCGCTCCTCCACCAGCACGTCGGCGAAGCGGGCATCGTCGCGCACCACCGCGACGGCGCGGGCGGCCATCGGCCCGCCAAAGGTCAAGCGGCGCATGGTCAGCCTCCTCGCAGTAGGGCATCCAGGCGGCGGATGCTGTCGTCGGGCATTCGGCCCATCGTGGCTTTCAGCAGCAGAGTTGCCACGTCGGGCGCATCCAGGCGGATCGCGGTGCGCGTGGCCGTGCCGCTGAGTTCGGGTGTGAGGCGAATGGTCAGTGTGGCGGCGGGATCGCCGTCCAGGGCCAGACTCACCTCCCGCTCGGCGACCAGCGTCAGCAAGCGCAGCGTGATCTGCTCCGGGTGGCCCATAAAGCGCGCCGCCGCATGGAAGATTTGTCCCACCGACGGTGGGCCGGTCGGTCCACTGGTGATCTGCTGAATTGCGCCAATATAGCGTGGCGCGTTGTGCAAGTCGGCCACATAGCGGTAGACGGCAGCGGGCGGCGCATGGACGATGCCGCTCTTATCAAGGTGGCCCATCGCCTTATGCCTCCGGCTCGGCAGCCGGCTCGGCTTTGCGCGTGCGCGAGGCGCGTTTGCCGGTCTCGCCCTTGTGGCCTTGCATACTGTAGAGGCGGATCACCTCGTCCACCGCCGTGGCATCTTCGGCCAGTTTCTCGCGCGCTTGCACGATGCGCGGGAAGCGCAGGGCATAGCCGCCCGTGCTGTCTGCGCCGGCGGGGTGCATGGGGCTGCGCGTCACCTCATCGGCCTGCAACTCAAACACATAGCGCGGCGTGACCCAGACCGCCGGTTTGAGGATGCTGACCACGCGCGGGTCGGGGTGGTCCAAGCGGTCGGCGGCCAACTTCTGGCCCAGATCCAGCCACTCGGCATTGCTCAACCCCGTCGCGCAACGGGTGACGGTGGGGAACAGGTCGTTTTCGCGGTCGTAGACGGCGCAGAGCAGCGAGCCAATGCCCCAGGCTGCCCGCGCTCCGCGCCCATAGTCGTAGCCCACTACCACCACGTCTACCGTGTCGCGCAGTTCGGTGGAGTAGGAGCGTTTGAGTTTGATCCAATTGAAGTCGCGCTTGCCCGCCTGATAAGGGCCACTTAGCTTCTTAGCGACAATGCCTTCCAGCCCTTCACCGGTGCTGTCGTCGTAAAACAAGGCCATCTCTTCCGGGTCTTCGGTGAACAGCGCATCGGTCACGCGCAAGGCCGGGCCGGGCGTGACTAGGCTTTCCATGCGCGCGCGGCGCTCCTCGTAGGGCTGGGCGGTGATGTCTACGCCGTCGGCCAGCAGCAGATCGAACGCCACGAGGCGCAACGGTAGCCGCTCGCTCGTCTCCGCGATGTTGTGGATGCGGCGGCGCTTGGTCGTCTCTTGGAAGGGATAATATTTGCCCGTCTCAACGTTATAGGCCAGCGCCTCGCCTTCGATGATCACGCGCTCACTGGCGACGCTGGCGCGCACCGCGTCGGCAATTTCGGGAAACATCCCGGTCATGTTTTCCAGCCCGCGCGAAAAAATCGTGACATTCGCGCCGTCTTTATGCACCTGGCAACGGAAGCCGTCGTACTTCGGCTCCACCGAACAGCGGCCCAGCCGTTTAAGGATCTCTTCCACATTGTCGGCGCGTTCGGCCAGCGCCATACGGACGGGATTGCCCACCTGCACGGCAATCGTCGCCAACGCATCAGGGCCGCCACGATACAGCGTCTCGGCGACCAAGCCCAGGTCGCTGGACAGATTGTAGGCGCGTTCTAGTGGTGGGCGCAGCGTTTTGCCGCCGGTCTTGGCCTGCGACAGCGCATCCAGCATCGTCTGGTCGCCCCAGCCGCCGCGCAGCCGCCCGACCACGATCTTGACGATATGCTTGGCGGCCACCGACGTGACCGACCCCAGCAGGTGCGCCAAGATGCTGATCTTGCGCTCCGCGCTGCCCGGCCCGCTCGTCGCGGCTAGTTCGCTCAGGTCGGCGTGGACCTCCAGCAGGGTGATCGGGCGGGCCGGGCCGCTATCGCCTAGCCGATTGCGGCACTCGGCGGCGACTAAGCCCGCATCACCGCGTTCGGCAAACAGCTGCTGCGCTTCGGCTACACTACAGCCGCCGACCTGGGCGATGGCCCGCAACGCGCTCTTTTCGTTGATGCCGAACTCGTTCTGCCGGTACTCCGGGGCCAAGTGGCCCTGCATCAGATAGACCAGCGGCGCGATCTCGTCGGGGCCGGCTTGGCCCAGCAGATCGGCCAGCAGGGCGATCATTTGCAGCCGGCTGCTGATCGGCTCCAACTGCTCAAAAGCGTCGGCAACGGTCTGAAACAACAAAGGCATAGGGCAAAATCTCCTTTGGCTATGGCTTGTTCCATTATACGCAACGGATCTTGTTTGCACCATGCCCGCCACGCTCTTAGCGATTGCGCCGCCAGATTTCCTCGTTCAACAGGCCGGCAAAGCTGACCCAGAGCAAATAGGGCACCAGCAAAGCGGCCGCGCGGCGCGAAATCTGCGCGAAGGTCAGGATGGTCAGCAGCACAGCGACCCACAGGCCGGCGATCTCGATCAGGGCGGCGGCGGGTGAACGCCGGCCAAAGAACAGCAAGGACCAGAGCGTGTTCAAGCCCAGTTGCAGGCCGTAGATCCGCTGGGCGCGCTGGGCGGTAGCGCTGTGGCCGCCCTGTTGCGCCACTTGGTATTGCGCGAGGCCCATCAGCAGATAGAGCGTAGTCCAGACTGGGCCAAAAATCCAGTTGGGCGGGTTGAACGGTGGCTTTTCCAGCGTCGGGTACCATGTCTTGAGATTCTTATTTGTCGCCAGCGTGCCCGCGCCGCCGGCGATCAGTGGAATCAGTAATGACGCGAGTAGCTTGGGCAGTTCCGCTGTGCCCGCTGTGTGCGTGTGTGTTGTGCCAGCCATGTGCTTACCTCCAGCATCTGTACAAGTGGGCGGCTCCGGTTCCCCCGACGCTTGCTTAATCAAGATGCGTGCCGGTCTATTCTGGTGGCTGTCACGTCGGATCTATGGCCGCTGCGGATGCGAAAGCGGCAAGGATGCGGGTCTCGGTTGTCACGGCATCATAAGATCGGCACGGTCGGTGGGGTGCTGGATTGGTGTGCTAGAGTGCAGGGGTCGTTGCGTCTGGTGCAGTGAACTCGACATTCTGATAGACGGCGACCAGGGGCAGGTCGCTATCAATGGAGGTGATCGGCAGGGTTCTATCCAGGGCGCTGACGGTGGTCAGGAACCAACCGTGCCCTTGACGGGTAAAGTGTTCGATCCGTACCTCATCCTGTGCCACCAACACATAGTCGGTCAGCGTGGGGATCTGGCGGTAATTCGCGAACTTCTTGCCGCGATCATAGCCCTCAGTGGACGGCGAGAGGATCTCGAAGATCACCGTGGGGTTGAGCAGCGTGTCCTGGTGAACACCGCCGAACTTAGGGGGTCCACACACAGCTACCACATCGGGGTAAGTGTACAACTCCGTCTCCTCTACCCGCACCCGCATATCACTGCCATAGACGCGGCAAGGCTGGCCTTGAAACGCATTGCCCAGCAGCCGAATAAGGTTCGCGGCAATACTACTATGTCGTGGGCTGGCCCCCGCCATCGCGAAGATTTCGCCCGCCAAGTATTCGCTCTTGTAGGCCGCCGCGCGTTCCAGGGCGAGGTACTCTTCTGGGGTGTAGTAGTGCTGCGGTTGGGCGCTCATGACGGCTTCTCCGGCTAGGTTGGCTCTATTATACCCTTACCCATCCTGATAGGGTGCCTACGAGTCTGTAGGTTAGCGTGCAGGATCGGTAGTATTCGATGAAGCGAACTCGACATTCTGATAGATAGCGACCAGGGGCAGGTCGCTGTCAATGGCGGTGATATGCAG
>JALYUO010000901.1 GCA_030853735.1 Chloroflexota bacterium | reverse complement strand
TGGAGCCAACGCCCTTGCTATGCGCGAGGACGCGGCGGATTCGGCGTGGCGGGCGGCGGTGGCGCAGGCCATCGTGCCGGGGGCCGCCGCGATTCTGGTGACGCTGGAAGGGACGCTGGAGCGGATTACGTATCAGAACGAGGCCAATGGCTGGACCATTGCCCGGCTGCAAGTGCCGCGCCAAAAGGCGGCGGTCACGATTGCCGGCACGCTGCCCACCGTCCATCCCGGCGAGACGCTGCGGCTGGAAGGCACCTGGAAGCAACACGCGCAGTATGGGCGGCAGTTCCAGGTCAGCCGCTACCAGGCGCTTATCCCCGGCACCATCCCCGGCCTCAAACGCTACCTCGGCTCCGGCCTGATCAAAGGCGTGGGGCCGGTCTGGGCCGAACATCTGGTCAACGCTTTCGGCTTCGACACGCTGGAAGTGCTGGAACGCGCCCCCGAACGGCTGCTGACCATCCCCGGCCTGGGTCGCGCCCGCGCCCACAGCATCGCCCAGGCGTGGCACGAACAGGCCGCGCTCAAAGAGCTGATGGAGTTCCTGCAAGTGCAGGGCTTGCCGGTCGCGCTGGCCTTGCGGATCATCAAACGCTATGGCGATGCGGCAGCCCGCGTGGTACGCGCCGAACCCTACCAGTTGATTGACGATCTGTTCGGCGTGACGTTCGCCCAGGTGGATCTGCTGGCGAGCCGCGCCGGCTTGCCGACCGACGGGGTGGCGCGCATCGGGGCGGGGCTGCGCCATTTGCTGCGCGAGGCGGCGGGCGCGGGCCATACTTGGGTGGCGCAAGATGCCTTGCTGACCGGCGCGGCGAACCTGCTGACCCTGGACAGGGCGACGGTCGCCGACGCGCTGCCGGGCCTGAT
Organism: Chloroflexota bacterium; assembly: GCA_030853735.1. Taxonomy (GTDB): domain Bacteria; phylum Chloroflexota; class Chloroflexia; order QHBQ01; family JAICKM01; genus JAICKM01. The sequence goes on along the minus strand of JALYUO010000901.1, from coordinate 6,700 downwards.
TGCGACGGGCGGCGTGGTGGTGGAGCCGGGGCCGGCCGGTGCGCCGGTGGTTTATCTCGCGCCGTTGCACGAGGCCGAGCTATTCGTGGCCGGAGCCATTCGGGCCTTGCGCGCTTGTCGTGATGACCGGCTGGGCGACTTTGCCGGGGTGGATTGGGGCAAGGCGTTGCGCTATTTGCAGACGCAGGAGCCGGCGGTGCAGGCATTGGCCGAACGGCAACAGCAGGCGGTGCGCCTCGCTCTCACCCAGCGCGTGCTGATCCTGACCGGCGGGCCGGGCACCGGCAAAACCACCACCTTGCGCGCACTGATCCGCCTGTTGCAGGCGCGCCGCCATAGCGTAGTCTTGGCCGCGCCGACCGGTCGTGCCGCCAAGCGCCTCACCGAGGCTACCGGCGCGCCCGCCTACACTATCCACCGTCTGCTCGACCTGCACCCGCTGCCCGGCGGCGATCTGGGCGGCGGGACGATGCTGGATGCCGACATGGTGATCGTGGACGAAGCCTCGATGATGGACCTGCCGCTGGCCCAGGCGCTGTTGCGCGCGGTGCCGCCGGGCAGCCATCTGCTGCTGGTGGGCGACCCCGACCAGTTGCCGTCGGTCGGGCCGGGCGATGTGCTGGGCGATCTGTTGGCGAGCGGCGCGGTGCCGACGGTCAAGCTGACCACCATCTTCCGCCAAGCCGAGAGCAGCGGCATCGTCGCCAATGCCCACCTGATCAACGCGGGCGAGCCGCCCCAACTGCGCGGCTTCAGCGACTTCTACTACCTGCCTGCCGGCGACCCCGAAGCCTGCTGCGAATTGGTGGTAGACCTCGCCGCCCGCCGCCTGCCCGAACGCTATGGCCTCGATCCCTACGACGACATCCAGGTGATCGCGCCGCTCTACGCCGGTCCCGCCGGGGTGGACGCGCTCAACGTGCAATTGCAGGCACGGCTCAACCCGCCCGCACCGGGCCGCGCCGAGCGCCACTATGGGCCACGCATCTACCGCGAGGGCGACAAGGTGATGCAGGGCGTGAACAGCTACGAGCGCGGCGTGTTCAACGGTGATATCGGGCGCATCCGGCGCATTGACCCGGTCGAGCAGCAGGTCCATGTGCTGTTCGACACCGATACCGAGGCGGTCTACGCCTTCGCCGACCTGGATGAACTGACCCATGCCTATGCCATTTCGGTCCATAAAAGCCAGGGCAGCGAGTACCCGGTGGTGATCCTGCCCATTTTGCGCGGGCATGGGCGGATGTTGCAGCGCAACCTGCTCTACACCGGCATCAGCCGCGCGCGCCGCCTCGTTGTCTTGGCCGGCGAGACCGCCGCGATCCAGCGCGCCGTCGCCACCCCGATGGCCGGCACGCGCAACACGGGCCTGCGCGGGCGGCTGACGTAATGCGTAAAACGTAAAACGTAGTTACCTGATCTACGGGATAAGCCGAAGCGGAAGATGTAGGCGCGCACGGCGTGCGCCGTGGGCGGCGGGGGCAGGCTGTCCCCGAATGCGGCGCGAATACTCGAATGATCAAACGGCGAAGCCGGCGCAACGACACGGCTCCTCGGTAGAAGCGGGCACCACCCTGGTCCATCCATAGGCAATCTCCTATTCGGGTATTCGGGCCGCATTCGGGGACGGCCTGCGTCCTTCAGGCCGCATTCGAGATGGCGTGCGGCCGGCAACAGGAGTGATGTAGGCGGCGGCGGGGCTGTGGTATAATAGCGCGATTACGTGCTAGAGGAGACCGCCCATTGTCGCCCGTTGCCCCGCCCGCAGATAGCGCCGCCCCCCCTATCCTACCCCTGCCCGCCGCCCCTGTACCACCTGCGCCGCTGACCCGGCGCGAGTTGGGCTGGGCGATGCTGCTATGCGCGCTGATGGTGTCGCTGTTCCTGGGGCCGGCGCTGGTGGGCGGGCGCATCCTGTCGCCCAGCGACCTGCTGTACGACTACCCGCCCTGGCACAGCCAAGCGCCCCTCGGCTGGAGCGGAGCGAGCAACCCGGTGCTGTCCGATGATGTGCTGGCGTTTGAACCCTGGCTGGCCTGGGCCGCGCAACAGCTGCACGCCGGTGAATGGCCGCTGTGGCAGCCCGATAATATGCTGGGCGCGCCCTTTATCGGCAATATGCAGTCGGCGGTCTTCGACCCGCTCAATTGGCCCTATTTGCTGTGGCCCGACCCGATCATGCTGGTGGCGCGCGTCTGGCTCAAACTGTTCCTGCTGGCGCTGGGAATGTACGTCCTGGCGCGTGATACGCTGCGGGTGCGCCCGCCGGCGGCCGGCTTGGCGGTCGTGACCTTCACTTTCAGCGCGTTTATGACCAGTTGGCTGCTCTATCCACTCACCGCCGTGGTTGTTTGGCTGCCCTGGCTGTGGTGGGCCACGGCACGGCTGATGGCGCGGCCCGGCCCCCGACCGCTGGCCGGTCTCGCCGCCGTGGTGGCCCTCTCGTTGTTGGCCGGCCACCCCGAAACCAGCTACCAGGTGGCGGTGTATACGGGCGGGTTTGCCCTGTGGTCGGCTTGGCAGGCTGCACCACGTCGTCCGGTCGCCTTCACGCAGCGCATGGCGCTGTGGGCGGCGGCGTATGGGCTGGGCGCGGCGCTGACAGCGATCCAGCTGTTGCCCTTTGTCGAATACCTGACCCACAGCGCGGCGTTGGGGGGGCGCGTGCAGGCCACGGCAGCCGATGGCGGCTACCCCTTCCGCTACTTCTGGACGGCTTTCAGCCCCGATCTGTTCGGCAACCATGCCCATCAGGACTGGTGGGACATCGTGGCGAATTACAACGAAGTCAACACCTATGCCGGCCTGCTGCCCTGGCTGCTGCTGCCCTTTGCCCTGCTGGTGCGCGACCGGCGGCAGCGCCGGCTGGCAGCCGGGTTGATCGGCGCGGCGCTCTTGGCGCTGGGTACGATCTATGGCTGGCCGATTATCCGCCCATTGGTGCTACTGGTGCCCTTGATGTCCCTGAACGCGACTGGGCGCTTGGTGTTGTTCGTGCAATTCGCGCTGGCCCTGCTGGCGGCGCTGGGGGCCGAGGCGATCTTGACCGGGTTGAGCGAGCGGCGGCGGGGGCGCTTGGGGCTGTTGGCGGGGGTGGGGGGGCTGGTCGCCGGGTTGGGCATCGGCTACCCCTGGCTCAATGCCCAGGCGGTGTTCCTATTGCCGGCGGACCAGCCTGCGGCGCTGGCGACCTGGAACGCGGCGCTGCTGCGGACCACCGTCCTGCTGGTCCTGGCCGCCGGCGGGCTGGCGGCGGTGATCGCGTGGGGGCGCACGCGCCCGCGCTTGGCGCAATTCGGGCTGGCGGGCCTCGTGCTGCTGGCCGGAGCCGACCTCTGGCAGGCCCACGGCGACTACAACCCGACGGTGGCCCCCACCGCGTACTATCCCCCGACCGCGCTGACCGACTTCTTGCGGGCCCAGCCGGGCCTGTTCCGCTATGCCGCCACCGATTGGGCCTTGATGCCCAACACCAACCTGCTTTACGGTCTCGCCAACTTCGGCGGCTACGATGCGCTTGATGCGGCCAGTTATCACGAAGCGGCCGTCCGCATTGATCCGCTGCTGGCGGGCGGCGGCTTCACGCCGTTCCACAGCCTGCAATCGCGCTTGATCAACCTGTTCAATGTGCGCTACCTGCTAACTCCGCCCGACAGCGACCCCAACTACTATCGGGACCAAAGTCAGGAAGTCAGCGAGAAATTCGGAGGCGAGATCCAGGGCCGGCACCAGGTCGGGCAGACGTTTGTCGCCGGGCGCGACAATTTGGCCGAGATCCGCGTGCTGGGCGGCACGTTTGGCCGGCGACTGCGTGGCCCGCTCGTGTTTCACCTCAAAACCGACCCCAGCGCGTCCAGCGACTTGGTGACGCAGGCGGTGGACAGCGCCCGGCTGCAAAATGGGCATTGGTGGATCTTCCCATTCGCCCCCATCGCCGCAAGCAAAGGGCGCACGTTCTATTTTTATCTTGACGCGCCGGGGGTGCGCGCGGGGCAGGCCGGCACTATCTCCTATAATAGCGGCGACCTCTACACGCCGGGCACGCGCTACGTGGATGGGCAGCCGGCAGCCGGCGACCTGGTGTTCCGCGCCGCCGCGCTGCTCGACCCTGGTAAGCCGTGGTTCCAGCGTGTGTTCACGGGCAACAGCGGCGAGTGGAGCATCTACGAAAACCGCCAAGTGTTACCGCGCGCTTGGCTCACCCATCGCGTGATCGCGGAAGCCGCCGGCGTGCTGCGCTTGCAACAATTACGCATACCCGACTTCGACCGTGCCGGCACGGCGGTGTTGAATGCGCCCTTGTCCCCGGATCAGCCGTTGCCCGCCACGCCGCCCGCCGCTGGAGACCGCGTGACCATCACCCGCTATGCGCCGGAAGCGGTAGATATTGCCGCCGACAGTCCGGCGGCCGGCGTGCTGATCCTAGCCGACCAAGCGTTCCCCGGCTGGCAGGCGACCGTGGACGGGCAGCCTGCGCCGATCCTGACCGCCGACCATGCGCTACGCGGCGTGTACCTATCCGCCGGCACGCATACCGTGCAGTTCCGCTACCGCCCCGCCTCTTTTGCCTGGGGGGCCGCGATCACGGCGCTGGCGGGATTGGGGCTGTTGGGGCTGACGGCCTGGCCCTGGCGCGTGGCCCGCCGCCGCCGGCTATAGGCGCGGTACAGCACCGCGAGGATGAGCAGCAAGGTGCTGCCACTGACCGCCCCGCCCAGTAGCACCGAGAGTGGCAGGAAGTAGAAGTGGACCTGATGCGTGCCGGCGGGCAATGGCACGGCGCGCAAGATGTAGTAGGCGGTGTAGAGCGGCGCGGGTTGCCCGTCCACCGTGACCGCCCAGCCGGGATAGTTCACATCGCCCAGCACCAGCCAGCCCGGTTGGGCCAGTTGCGCGGTGACATCCACGCTCAGGTTGCGGTAGCGCGTGATCGTCGCCGTGCCTGCGGCGAGCGGGCGGCTGCTTGCGGCGTGGTCGGCGGTTTGCGCGAAACCCGGCGGCGGCGGCTGTTCGAGCAACACAGCCTGCAACGGGTCGAAGCCGGGGGCCGCGATGCGGGCGGGGATCGTTTCCGCCGGCAGCACAGCGGCGTTACCGACGATGAAGGCGCGGGGTAGGGCCGCCGTGTTGGTGTAGACGTGCGTATCGCCCACAAAGCCCTCTGCGAGTTTGGCGGGCACGCTCCCTTCGGCGATAAACGCGAGATCAAAATCGCGCCCGATCACTGGGCTGCGGCGTGCGGCGGTGCCGTAGCCGTAAGCGTCGCCCACGCTGACGCGCGGGGCCACCGAGTCGCCCACCCGGTCGGTGGGCGACTCCAGGATGAGGGTCAGCGGTTCGCCGAAGTGGACCGCGAGCGGGGCAAACTTAAACTTGATCCAGGGTTGCCCGCTCCACCCTTGCGGGGAGATCGTTTGCGTTACTAAGTCCGTGCTGTCGGTCGCGGCCCTCCGCAGATGGAGCGTGACCGGCGCGTGGTTGACCCGGCCCAGCGTGTCGAAGTTCACCGTCAGCCGTTCCAGGCGGTCGGGGGTGCGGAACGTCTGGGTAATTGGCCCGTAAGCCAGTTCGCTCAGTGTGCGATCCGCGTGCAGTTGCTCCACGCGGTCCAGTGGCGCACCCGTCACCACATATTTCACGTTCAGCAGATCGGCTTGCGCGGTGTTGAAGTTCTGGGGGCGCAAAAACACATCGAAGTAGCTGTTGCCGCGCACCGTGGGATCGGCTGCCGCCCAATAGGCTTCATAGCGGGTCAGGTGCAGCGAATCATAGCCCTGCACATCATGCAGCCCATAGAGAATGGCACTGTTCGGCACAAAGTTCGGCCCCTGGACATCGGGAGCCATCAGGCGGCTGCCCGTGGGGTCGCGCCTGATCAGGTCGGCGGTCGGCGAGTGCGGGGTTAGCGTCGCCGGATCGACATAGGTGTTGTAATCGGGGTTATAGGTAAGCAAATCCCCGCCGGTGAGCGCGATGAGCAGGCCCATCAGCAGCAATCGCGTTTGCGGTCCCCGACTCCCGCGCAGCAGCAAGACCGCCCCCGCCCAGGCCAATAACGCCACGGCGATGCGCGTGGCCTGATCGAACCCTTGCGCCTGGAGCGTATACAGCGCTGGGTTGCCGGCATCCCGTGCGTGGTGATCGCGCAGTAGCTGCGTGACCGGCAATGCCAGAACGAGGAGCGTGGCGACCCTGCCGGCGGTCGCAGCGGGTCGCCGGCGGGCCAAGTCTAGCCACGCATCTAGGCCAAAGGCGCTCAAGGCGGCCATACAAAAGATAAACAGATAGCCCACCCGATAGGGTAGCTGGGCTTGTAGGCCCGGTAGCTGGTGCAGCAGGTTGACATAAGGCAAGTTCATCGCCACGCCCCAGGCGGTTAGCCCCGCCCCAGCCAGAAACACGATGCGCCGCCCCCGGCACAAGAGCAGCGCGGTCAGCGCCAGAAGCAGCGGGGCCAGACCCAAATAGAAAATGGGCGGGATTGCGCCGCCCTTCACCATGCTCGTGCCCCAGCTCAGGGGGGCGAACAGGGTCAATTGTTGCGTCAGCACGATGCGCGCTGCGTCCCAGGTGGGCGGTAGGAGCGCCGCGCCGGCGGTGGTGCGGGTCGAATAGGCGGCCAATTCCAGGAAGGGCAGGATTTGCGGTAGCGAGAGGGCCAGCCCGCCGCCGAGGATGGCTCCGGCACGGGCGGCTTGGC
>JALYUO010000443.1 GCA_030853735.1 Chloroflexota bacterium | reverse complement strand
CCCGGTGCTGCCGGTAGCGCCGTTGCCGCCGGTTCACTCCACGGCGGGATCGCGCCGGCGGCGGGCGGGTTCTCCGCCGCCTGCTTGTCCAGATAGGCCACCCCCTGGCGGGCCGCCGTGCTGCCGGGGTTGATCAGCAACACGTTTTCCAGGCAGATGCGCTGCTCCGCCGGCGAATCGACCGCGCCGCTCAACCAGAGCCAGGCTTGCTCGTTGCGGTCATCCACTTCCAGCACACTCGTCAGCAGGTCGCGGGCGCTGGGTTTATCGCCGCGCGTCAGCGCATCCATTGCTTGGCGTAACAGCGTGGGCACATCGGGCGTGTTAGCGGCCACCATAATCGATCTCCTACAAGGGAATCTGCCGGGGGTGAACCCGGCATTTTTCGGCGGTCAGGATCGCAATAATCTGCTGCACCGTCTGATCGAGCTTCCCGGTATGATTAACGACCACATAATCGAAGTCAGACAAGGCGTGCATCTCTGCTCCGGCGATCCGCAAACGCAAGGCCAACGCGGCGGGATCTTCGGTTTTGCGCCGCCGCAAACGGTCGGCCTGCTCGGCCAACGACGGCGGAGCCAGAAAAATAGACACTGCAGCCGGCATTTGCCGCTTGATCGTCGCCGCGCCCTGCACGTCGGGCTTGACGATCACATCTTCACCCTGCGCCAGATAGGCGGTGACTTCCGACTTCGGGATACCGTAATAGTTGCCGTAGACGGACGCGCATTCGAGTAATGCGTCGTTACGGAGCATCCACTCAAACTCAGCCACTGTTTTGAAGTGATAATCGCGCCCATCCACTTCGGTCGGGCGGCGCGGGCGGGTGGTGGCGGTGACGGCGTAGTGGAACGGATAGCCGCGCTCGCGCATATGGGTCAGCGTGACATCTTTGCCCACGCCCGACGGCCCGGAAAGGACCACCAACAACGGGGGCGGGGGCCGCAAAACATACACCGTCATCTCCGGCACATCGCTATCCTGCGGCCCAGCATTCATAGGCACAGTATAGCGAAAACCGGCACGCTTGGCAAGCGCCCGCCCCGGCGCGTATACTAAGGCAGATTCCCCCAACCGGTTGGGGTAGTCGCGCACGGCCGCGCGCCGTACTTGGGGGGGCTGTCCCACAAGGTTGCTTGAAGAGGCACTAGGGCGGTAAAGGGGAGCTGCGCGTATGTTTTTTGATGCCTTAGCCCTGGCGGCGGTGCGGGCCGAGTTGCTGGCGAGTGGAGTGCCGGGGCGGGTGCAACAGGTGCGCGCCGTGGGGCCGCTGGCGTTGAGTCTGGAACTCTATGGCGGGCACCGGCGGCGCTACCTGTTGCTGTCGGCCCACGCCGAACACGCCCGCGCCCATCTGCTGACCACGCCGCCGACGCGCGACCCAACGATCCGGTCGCCGCTGCTGTTGCTGCTGCGAAAATACCTGCGCGGCGCGATCTTGCAATCGGTGGAGCAGCCGCAGTTTGAGCGCGTGCTGGATTTCGGCTTCACCAAAGTGCTGCCGGTGCAACGCGGCGGCCCGGATAGCGAAGAGTGGGAGCCGGACGACAGCGACGAGAGCGACGAGAGCGATCCGCTAGAGGCCGATGACCGCCGCGCCGATATTCCGCCGGGCTTCGCGCTCTATGAGACGCACCTGATCGCCGAGATCATGGGCCGCCACAGCAACTTGGTGCTGGTCGGCTGGGACGGTCTGGTGCTGGACGCGATTAAACACATCCCATCGAGCATCAACCGCGTGCGAACCACCCTGCCCCACCAGCCGTACCTACCGCCGCCCGCCCAGCGCAAATTGGACCTGCTGACGATGGGCGAACGGTCGTTCCTGGGCGAGATGCAGGGGCTGGCGCCCAATGCGGCGGCGTGGCAGACGCTGGTGGCGCGCTTCCGGGCGGTCAGCCCCTTGCTGGCCCGCGAGGCCGTCTACCGCGCCAGTGGCAACGAGGATACGCCCGTGGCCGCCATCGAGCCGCCGCGCCTCTACGCCGCGCTGACCGAGTTGCTGGGCCTCGTCCGCACTAACGCCTGGGCACCCAGCGTCGCCTGGGCACCGCCCGCAGCCGACGACCCCGACGAGGACCAAACCGCCGCAGACGAACCGACCAATCTGCGCCAGTTCCCCACCGGCACAGCAGGCAGCGCAACTACCGACGATCCCCCGTCGCAACACGCAACACTCAACACTCAACACTCAACACTCGCGTTAGCGTTCGCCCCCTACGCGCTGCGCCACCTGGAGGCCGCCGGCGCGACCTTGCAGGCGACCAACTCGATCTCCGCCGCCGCCGAAGCCTATTTTGCCGCCGTCGAGACCGTGGCCGGGCACGCGCAGCTGAAAAGCGCCGTGCGCGCCGAGTTGGCCGAGCGCCGCAAGCGGTTGGACCGCCGCCGTGCCGCGCTGCAAGGCGAACTAGACCGCGCAGCAGGCTTTGAGCGCGAGCGGCACAAAGGCGAATTGATCCTGGCCTATATGTACGGCATCGAACCCGGCCAGACGCATCTGACCATCCCCGAAGAGGGGCTGACGATCAAGCTGGACCCCGACCGCACGCCGTTGGAGCAAGCGCAGGCCATGTTCCGCGAGTATCAGCGTGCCCGTGCCGCCGCCGCCGGGGTGCCCGCCCGCCTGGAAGCAGTGGACCTGGGCCTGCGCTATTTGGACGAAATCGCCACGCAACTGGACCTCGCGGAGGACCACGACACGATCCACCTATTGCGGGCCGAACTCGCCGCGCTGCCCGATGACGCGACGGCTGCCACGCCTGCTACCCCCGCTGCGGCCAAAGGCAAGCGCCCGGAGCCGAAAGGCAAAGGCACCCCCAGCCAACGCGACCGCCATGCCAAAGCCCGCCAAGCCGGCAAACTCACCCCCGCCGTCGGCAAAGAGTCGCGGCTGGCAACCACCCCGGCCAAAGTGGTATCGCGCGACGGCATCAATATCTATTATGGACGCAGCGCCCGGCAAAACGACGCACTCACCTTCAACGTGGCCCAGCCCGATGACCTCTGGCTGCACGCGCGCGGCGTGCCGGGGTCGCACGTCGTGATCCGCAGTGGCGGCAAGTCGGTGCCCGAAAGCACGGTGGCCGAGGCCGCCCGCCTGGCCGCCCGCCACAGCAAAGCGCGCGCCGACACGGCGGTGGATGTGATCGTCACCGAGAAGCGCCATGTGCGCCGCGTAACGGGTGCGCCGCCCGGCTTGGTCACGGTCAGCAACGAGCGCGTGCTGCGCGTGCGCCCCGGCAGCGCCGCCGACGAGGCGGACGGCTGAGGCGGGGGCACTCGCCGACCTCACCCCCCAACCCCCTCTCTCTTTAGGCTAATCCTTCCGCAGAACGTTTGTACGCACCGGCGGGCGTAGAA
>JALYUO010000410.1 GCA_030853735.1 Chloroflexota bacterium | reverse complement strand
GCCGACCGGGGCTGGCCCTGACGGGCCGGAAGGTAGGGAGGAAATATCCGGGCGCGGCTAACCGCCGCGCAGCAGAGGCGGGCCGCGCGGTGGCAAGCCGAGCGGCCCGCCGCCCCGTATCAAACCTAAGCACAAAACAAGCACCTTCCTAAGTATCCTTCCCCATAGCTTAACATAAATGATAGAATCCTTGATCGATCGTAAGCAGGGGACCAAGAACGCACTGGATCCGATTTACCAGCGAAGCAACGCCCGATCCGCCACCTTGATAAACTTGCACATAAGAAAGCGGGGTCTGATTAAGGCCGATAATCTTGTGGACCCGATAAAATCTACTCGAAGGGGTACAGCACTCGGTTTAGGCCGCCGACAGCGCGTTCCCCAGGCACAAAGCGGCTTTTACTAACACGCGCTGTATAACGGATAAGAGAGATTATCCGTTATATACACTAATTAGCTCCTTATTGCTACTATTCTGTACTTACCTACCTTTGGCTGCTAGTGCTTGACCCTTGGACTCTATTCCTGATCAGCAAGCGTATGATCAAGAAGCAACAGATGCAATGGACAGCAGAGAGGCGCATCTACCCGGTGCAGACAACGAGCACAGTGGCGCTATTAGCAGCTTAACATCCCCCGACTTTTTAGTGCTCTCCTAGCAGTCTGTCGGAGAGAAATAGCCAACCTCGGCCTGAGCCATTTTAACCGCTGAAATGGGCCGAACGTCTCACTTTTGGCTTAAAACGGCCTGTCAGTGGGGCAAATTTTGGGGGAAAGCGCGCCGATCAGCGCGAAAATCGTTCTCTCCGACAGACTGCTAGAACTGCGGTCAGACTAAATCAACGAGGATGTCTTGCGCGCGTAGGTCAGCAACGAGGTTTGCCGGCGCACCGTCGTCCGTAATGATGCGCTGGATTTCGCGCGGCAGGGCAAAGACACTGAAGGCCACATCGTCAAACTTGCTCGAATCCACGATGGCGACTACGGTCGCGGAAACGCTGACCATCAGTTGTTTCAACTGGGCCTCATCCAGATCGGTGTCCATCAGCCCGACCTGGGGCATGACAGCGCGGGCACCAAAGAAACCAATGTCTAAGCGTAGGCGTTGCAGCGCGGCGTAGTTGAAGCTGCCGACCAGCGAACTAGAGCGCCGGCGCATCGTGCCACCCACCACGATGGTCGTGATGTCCTCGGAGAAGTTTAACTCTAAGGCGGTGTACAAGCCGTTGGTGACTACGACCAGATCCTCACAGTCTTTGATCAGCCGCGCCACCTGGATACCCGTCGTGCTCGCATCCAGAAATAGGCGCTGCCCCGACTGGATCAGTGCGGCGGCGGCCTGCGCGATGCGCCGTTTCTCGTCTAGATGCTCCTGCTCACGCGCGGCGAAGTAGCGTTCCAGACGGCCTCGGCCGGAGATCACCGCGCCGCCATGCACCCGCGTCAGCATCCCCTGTGCGTCCAATTGGTCCAGGTCTTTGCGGACGGTCACCTCTGACACGCCCAGCACGCCGCTGAGGTCGCCCACTGAGGTGCGATTACGCTCACTCAAATAGGCCAGGATGCGCTCGCGCCGACTCTCCAACGATACGGTCTGCTTAGGCTGGGGCATAGATCCTCCGTCAAAAATCGAAACCTATTCGTAAGTACAAAGACTGTTACAACCGCATCATAGCATAGAAGAGGCAGTCTAAGCAATAGTCCAGCAGCAAACGAAACCGATATCCCTTTATCTATTGACAATTCGCATCAACGGTGTTATGATACACAAAACGAAGCTCATAATATTTCTTATAGCTTTCACTAACGCCACATCCGTACTCCTTAACCGTGATTAGCTATAGTATTCTTGTGTTTTTATTTGTTTTATACGACGACCGTAAGCGTGCGGTGCGCTTGTTTCGCTCAGGCCAGCGGAGTCTATACCATGCGTGGTGCCGGACCGGTGTTCAAGGCGGAACACATCTCGAAAGCCTTTGGCGGGGTGCAAGCGCTCCACGATGTGCATTTGGAGATCTCGCCCGGCGAAGTCCACGCGCTGCTGGGCGAAAACGGCGCGGGCAAGTCCACCTTGATCAAGATCATCACCGGAGTACACCAGCCCGACAGTGGGACGATGGCGCTGGACGGGCGGCCGGTGCGCTTTGCCGACACACGGGCAGCGCAAGAACAGGGTGTGGCGGCGATCTACCAGGAGCCGAGCCTGTTCCCCGACCTCGACATCGCCGAAAATATCCTAGTACAGCTTGGCGGAAGTTACTCACCAGTATGCAGGGCTGTTTGTGTTTAAGCAAAGTGGTGGATCATTTTCACCAAGCTGTACTAGTGGATCGCCAACCGTTACGGCGCGGCGCGGTAGACTGGAAGCGAATGTACCAGGAAGCCGGGCAGCTCCTCCAGCGCCTAGGCCTGACTCTCAGTTCGCGCACCAAAGCGCGCGAACTGAGCGTGGCGCAACAGCAGGTGGTCGAAATCGCGCGCGCCCTCTCCATCAACGCCAAAGTCCTGATCATGGATGAGCCGACTTCCTCGCTTACCCTGCACGAAGTGGATGAACTGTTTGCGATTGTGCGCCAGTTGCGCGCGGCGGGCACGGCTATCGTCTTTATCTCGCACCGCCTGGACGAACTGTTTGCCCTGGCCGACCGCGTGACCATCTTGCGCGACGGCAGCTATGTCGGTACGCAGACGATGGCCGAGGTGACAACCGATAGCCTGATCCGCATGATGGTGGGCCGCACACTGGGCGAACTGTTTCCCAAACAGCCGGTGGTGGCCGGCGAAGTGGTGCTGGCGGTGGAAAACCTCAGTGTCACGGGCAGCTTTAGCGGCATATCATTCCAACTGCGCCGGGGCGAGATCCTGGGCATGGCCGGGTTGATCGGCGCAGGCCGCACCAACGTGGCCCGCGCCCTGTTCGGCACCGAAGCCGCCACCAGTGGCACCATCAAGCTGGACGGGCACGCCGTCACCATCCGCAGCCCCGAACAGGCCATGAAGCTGGGCATCAGCTATGTGCCAGAAGATCGCAAAGAGCATGGCTTGGTGCTGCCGATGAGCATCGCCGATAACGTCACCTTGCCCGTGCTGCGCGGGTTTGCCACGCGCGGCTGGCTCAACAGTACGCAGGCGCGCAAGGTCGCCACCGTGGCCGCCCAGCGGCTGGAAGTGAAAATGGCGACAGCGGATCAACGGGTGGGCGATCTCTCCGGAGGCAACCAACAAAAGGTCGTGTTAGCCAAATGGCTGGGCACCCAGCCGTGCGTCCTCATCCTCGATGAACCGACGCGCGGTATTGATGTGGGCACCAAAGCCGCCGTGCATCACCTGATGAGCAGCCTGGCCGCGCAAGGGCTGGCGATCCTGATGATTTCGTCGGAATTGCCCGAAGTGCTGGGCATGAGCGACCGCATCCTGGTCATGCGCGAAGGCCGCCTGACCGCTGAGTTCAGCCGCGCCGAAGCCACGCAAGAAGGCATCATGGCCGCCGCCACCAGCGCGTAAGTCGGTTTGCGTTTTAATTCGCTGCCCTATCGCTACAAGGAAGAGCGCGTATGATCGCAGAGACAACGCAAGCCGCTACTCGCCCGCCGGGCCGTTGGCTCCCGCTCGTGGTCCGCTTCCGCGAAGTGGGTATCATCCTGTTTATCGTGGTGTTGTCGGGGTTGGTCAGCCTCCGCAGCCCGGTCTTCCTCAGCGCCGGAAACTTTAACGACATCCTGCTGAACATCTCGATCCTGGTGATCGTCGCGCTGGCCCAGGCTATGGTGATCATCACACGCGGCATTGACCTGTCGGTTGGCTCGATCATCGGGCTGACAGCGATGATGGTGTCGTTCACGGTGGTGGCCTTTCCGGGTCTGTCCGGCCCGCCGGCGGTGATCCTGGGTATGGCACTAGGAGCCGCGCTGGGCAGTTTCAACGGGCTGATCATCGTGTGCGGCGGGGTGCCGCCGATTATCGCCACGCTGGGCACGCTTAGTATCTATCGCGGGCTGATCTTTCTCTACAGCGGCGGCACCTGGATCACCGCCGACAAAATGCCGCCCAGTTTTCGCGAGATCGCTAAAGGCACCCCCTTGGGCGTGCCCAATCTGATCCTGTTCGCCATCGCGGCGGTCGCAGCGGTCTACTTTTCCCTCACCTACACGCGCACCGGGCGCGATATTTTCACGGTGGGCAGCAATCCCGACGCGGCGCGCTTTGCCGGTATTCCCAAAGACCGGGTGGTGTTTCTGGTCTTTATGATCTCCGGCCTGCTCTGTGGCTTGGCGGGCGTGTTGTGGGCCTCGCGCTTCGAGGCCGCCCAGACCAACACAGCGATGAGCTTTGAGCTACAGACCGTTGCCGCGCCGGTGGTGGGCGGGGTGAACATCTTTGGCGGCAGCGGCAGCGTGCTGGGGGCGTTCCTGCTCGGCATCATCAACAACGCGCTGACGTTGGTGCGAATCTCGCCGTTCTGGCAGTTGGCCGTGCAAGGGTTGCTGATCTTGCTGGCCGTGATCACCGATGCGACGATTTCGCGGCGCTTGCAACGCCTGGTGGCCCGCCGCAGTCGCTGACGGCAGTGGTGTCCTGATCGGTCCGGCGCGCCGCAATGATGCAGTCCCGCCACAGGCTTACCGGAGAGAGGTGAGAAGCGATGACGCAACAGACTCGGCGCTTGACGCGCGTCACCCAACGTGCCCCGCGACGCGCTCGGTCCCCAAACGACCGCGCACGCTACCCGTAGCGCCCCGCTTCCGCCAATTCCGACCCCGATCGATACTCTCCTGATGCCGGCCCTCTCAGCGAGGGTTCGCCAGCGGTATCAAACTCTATGGGAAAGCTGTCAAGTGCCGACTCCAAGAAGTAAAGCGGTACTTTTTCCAAGCTACCAGACCATATTTCAGCTACTACAGACCTGTTACATTGCGGTTCAAATCAGTAATGTTGGGTTTGGGCCCATACGCGTCAAGTTAAGGATTTCACAATCTCTGCCTACGGCTGGACACCTGAAGTGCAGCGCCTCGGACTACCTTCCGTCGCTTACGCCACGCGCCGACCGGGCATACGCGTTCCCAATCCTTGCTCACCTCCACTCATCACCCGCAGAGTTGGTGCGCGGCACGTCTCCTGTTGGAGGCCGCCCAAGCTGGTCGGGCGGTTGGAGCGCGGATCCTTCCGCCCAAAGCGCGCCCCCAAGGCATACAGCCCCTGCAACACCCTGCGCCTAAACAGCGCCGGCATTGCGCCGGTGGAGTCGGCCGGGGGGTGGCTTTAGTCTCACGCGGGACTGTGTCGCCAGGGCGGTCGTGAACGCCGTGCCCACCAGCGCCAGGAAGAGGAGGATCCCGACGAACTCCCCGTTCCAGGTGATCCGGGCCGGTGCCTCGAAGAGGGCGGACGCCGCCAACAGCGGGAGACTGCCGAGGAGGAGCTG
>JALYUO010000347.1 GCA_030853735.1 Chloroflexota bacterium | reverse complement strand
CGCAGACACTGGACGGCGGCGGGCGCACCGTGCTGCCGGGGCTGATTGATGCCCATATCCACTTCATGTGGTACGCCTGGGGGCTGCTGCGGGTGGACCTGGAAGCGGTGCCCAGCTTGGGCGCAGCGTTGCAGCGCGTCGCCGAGCGGGTGGCGGCGCTGGAGCCGGGCGCGTGGGTGCGCGGCAGTGGCTGGAACAACAATCTCTGGCAGCCCAACAACTTCCCCAACCGCGCCGACCTCGACCGCGTGACCGGCGACTATCCGGCAGTGATGACGCGCAAAGACGGCCACTCGATCTGGGTGAACAGCGCGGCCTTGCGCGTAGCCGGCATTGATCGCGCCAGCCCCGACCCACCGGGCGGGCGCATCGGGCGCGACGCGACGGGCGACCCCGACGGGATGCTCTACGAAAGCGCGGCGATGGATCTGGTGTATCGTCATGTGCCCGACGAAAGCGCCGCCGCCAAAGCCGAAGCGGTGCAGCGTGGCTTGGCCGCCGTCGCCGCGTCCGGCCTGACCGGGTTCCATGACCTTGAAGACGCAGGCACGTTCCACACGTTCCAGGAGCTAGAGGCGGCGGGCGCGTTGCCGGTGCGCGTGGTGATGCTGCTGGCCCTCGCCACACTGGACGCGAGCCTCGCGGCGGGCTTGCGGACCGGCTTCGGCAACACGCGCTTGCGCGTCGGCCCGCTCAAAATCTTCTCCGACGGCAGCCTGGGGTCGCAGACCGCCGAAATGCTGGCCCCGTTTGCGGGCAGCGCCGACAACTGCGGCGTGCAAACCGTTTCGCAAGAGGTGATGGAGGCGGCGATCCTGGCGGCGGCGCGGGCGGGCATTCCCTCGGCCATCCACGCCATCGGCGATGCCGCCAACCGGCGCGTGTTGGATGCGTTTGCTCGTGCTCGGCAGGTGGAGTTGGGAGACATATCCCATGCCGACGGTTATAGTCGCTATGTGTTACGTCACCGCATCGAACACGCGCAACTGGTGGACCCCGCCGACTGGCCCCGCTTCCGCGAACTCGGTGTGATCGCTTCGATGCAGCCCCTGCACGCGACCTCAGACATGGAAGCCGCCGACCGGCTGTGGGGGGCACGGGCCGGGCGCGGCGGCTATGCCTGGCACAGCTTGCAGGCGGCGGGCGCACGCCTGGCCTTCGGCTCCGACTGCCCCGTGGAGACGTTCGACCCGCTGCTCGGCATCCACGCCGCCGTCACCCGCCAGAACACGGCCAATGAGCCGCCCGGCGGCTGGTATCCCCAGGAACGCCTCTCCGTGGCTGATGCCGTGCGCGCCTACACCGTCGGCGCAGCCTACGCCGCCGGCACCGAGTTGTGGCAGGGCACCCTCAGCCCCGGCAAAGTGGCCGACCTGATCCTGCTCGACCACGATCCCTTCACCGAAGCCCCCACCACGATCCCGCAGACGCGCGTGACCGCGACACTCGTGGGGGGAGAAGTGGTCGCGGGGGCGTTATAGTGGTGATCCGTGGGCCGTGTCCGTGGTTTGTTGTCTGTGTTGAGCAAGAGTAAATAAGTTGGCATACAAGATACTTCTCTACGGCCCACGGCCCACGGCCCACGGCCTACTGCGCCACTCCCATGCCGCGCAGCTCATCGGTCGGGTCGCGGGTCAGCAGGCTGGCGAGGGCGGCGAGAGGCGACTTGCCCGCGAAGAGTACCGCGTACATTTCGGCGGTGATTGGCATCTCCACGCCGTAGCGGGCGGCCAGGGCGTGGGCGGCTTCGGTGGTCGGCACGCCTTCGGCCACCTGGCCGGTGGCGGCGCGGAACTCGGCCACCGTCTGGCCCGCGATCAGCGCGGCCCCCAGGCGGCGGTTGCGGCTATGCGGGCTGGCGCAGGTGGCGATCAAGTCGCCCACGCCCGCAATGCCGGCGAAAGTGAACAGGTTCGCGCCCGCCGCCACGCCCAGCCGCGCAATCTCGGCCAGCCCGCGCGTGATAAAGGCCGCTTTGGTGTTGTCGCCCGCGTTCAGCCCATCGGCGATGCCCGCGCCCAGCGCGATGATGTTTTTGAGCGCGCCGGCCAGTTCGACCCCGATCAGATCGCGGTTGGTGTAGACGCGGAACACGCCCCCGGTGAGCGCGATTTGCGCCTGCTGGGCCAGCGCCGCGTCTTCGGTGGCGACCACGGCGGCGGCGGGCTTGCCGGCGGCCACCTCGACGGCGATGTTCGGCCCGCTCAGGCTGAGGACGCGCGGCGCATAGCCCGCCGGCACTTCGCTGCGGATCACCTCGCTCATGCGCGCCAGCGTGCCCAGTTCCAGCCCCTTCGCCCCGCTGATGAGCAGCGGCCCGGCGGTTGCCTGCTCCGGCAAATAGGCGCGCAAGGCCGCGACGTTGGCGCGCATCGTCTGCGCGGGCACCACCAGCAGCAGCACGCCGCAGCCGGCCAACGCCTCCGCCGGATCATGTGTCACCCGCAGCCCCGCCGGGAACGGCACGCCGGGCAGGAAGCGCGGGTTCTCGCCCGCCGCCCGCAACCGCTCCGCCTCTGCCGCATCGCGCGCCAGCAGCGTCACGCGCCGTTCCAGCCGCGCCTGCAACACCGCCAGCGTGGTGCCCCAACTGCCGGTGCCGAGGACAGTGATTGTGTTTGCTTGCTCGTTGCTCATAGTGCTCCGTGGGCCGTGGGCCGCGCTCGCCAGCCGACTGACCCCTGCTCTCCATTATAGCACAGCAGCGACCCAACTGCTATTGGGGTTATGGAGCCGTTTACAGTATGCAGCCGAAGAATTGGCTGCGGCATCTGCGGCGCTGCTCGGCCAAGCTACAGGGGGTCCAGATCCTCTGTGCAGACTTCGCGCAAATTATTGAGCAGGCTCCTGACGGCGCATTCTTGTTTGTGGACCCGCCCTATTTTAATGCGGATCAAGACAAGTTTTACACCTACAGCTTCACGCACGCCGATCATCTGCGGCTGGCGGCAGCGTTGCACGCGCACAGCCACCGCCTCTCCTTCTTGCTGACGTATGACAACAGTCCCGAAGTCCGTGCCTTATACGGGTGGGCGGCGTTGCTGCTGGATAAAGAGTGGAACTACACGATTAGCCGGACCGATGATCAGACTAAAAAAACGACCGACCGCGGCAAACGGTCCATGGGGCGCGAAGTCTTCATTTTGAATTACGACCCAGCCGCTGCCGTGCATCGTCCCGTTGCTGTACAACTGCCGTTAGTTGGTCTTGCAACTGATTTAGCGGTTGCCAGCAGCAGAATATTATACCCAGACAATATTAGTCCAATACCTTGTAAACAGATATCGTTGCTGGTATGTTCATCCATCTGAAATACCGGACATTAACCATGGAATATTAGAGTTTATGCACAATAACGCCCCACTGAGACCCCAAAGTAGGGCGTATATAAAGGTGATCGCCCCACAAACGAGGCAAAATCACCTCCATGGGAAGCGCAGACCCGCTGATCCGACCTTGCTACGGCGAAATCGGCCGTGGCGGGCCGCTCGACGGGCCACATCGGCCAAACCGTGCGTCTGTTTAGCCGCCAAAGCTAGGGCTAATTGTGCATAGACTCTATTACAGTTCCCCTTGTACTATGTCTACTGCTTTGTAGGTTCTGTTGGGTTTGCTGAATTAGCAGAAGTGTTATCCGCAGATGTAGCGGTTAAGTTTTGTACATCCCCGCCAATGATAGGAGCGTTGACGGTAGTAGTGCCATAGAAACCCGTGCCACCCTGCTGGATGTTTACAGTAAAGTGAAAGTGGCTTGCGTATGCTGCAATGAGTTCTTGATCAATCTCTCCTCTGGTAAGAAGGTGGAGAGGAAATTCAACTGGTGTTCCAGCAAAGTGCTGATAATGCTCATCGAAATCACTCACTATAGGAGGATTGCTCATATATGAGTGGCGTAATGCGTACTCATTAAGCCAATCAACAGCCTCGTGCAAGCTATGTGTTGGGTGTGTTGGATGGAATGAGCAATAGGCCCAGCCTTTTGAGAAGGATGTAGAATGCCCATCTTTTAAAACGGGCTTATCAACGTCGTTACTAGGGTAGTAACCTTTACTAGCGAATGTGACTGCAACAGTTAATGTTAAACTCTGTGGATCTGATGGATTGATGACAACAATATCTTCAAGAAGGATATAATATCGAGGAATATCTCTATCGTAGTGGATTAGTGAGATTGTATCAGGGCATCTCTGTAAAGAGCCTGTTAAGTTAATAACACAACCCCCATTTTGCCTTATTATAGGCATAACCCCTTATTATAGGCATAACCCTTTGATATGCTTGCTCATCTAGTACAATTGGAATTCCTTGATGACTGAAACCTGTAGACGTTGCACCAAGAAAATAAACTTTATAGGAGTCTATTTCTTTTTGGGCAAGTCGTTGTGATCCAACACCTCCAAGTACCATTTCCCGTTTGCCTAATGGAAGGTATCTTTGACCATTAGGTAAATAAGAATAATATTCTTTTGCCAATCTCCTGTGTATACGCGCATCCTCTGTAAAGAACCGACCGGGTGCTGTAGGAATCCATTCAATGAGATGAAATCCTTCCAAGTTAATGTGTGTGCTTGGAAAATGCTTGCCTTGTATGTTATCAAGCCAGAAGTCTTTATTGGTACTATAGGTGTATGTAGCTTCTGAGGATTTTGGATTAAAGCTGTGTATTCTAGATGATAATGATCTAATGAAAGGAATTATACTTAAAGCATCGGCAAGCAATTTCACTACGTCTTTTGGGTGAACATGACCATCGTTTATAGCGCGTCCTGGTGATGAGTGATCTCTTTCCACCGGCTCTTCTCCTTGATCTATATCGGATTGCACGGTTATTGTCCCAGCTGTAGGCACGGTAGCCGCTCTATTTCGTAATTATTGTCCCGCGTTATTTCATGCGGATTGTCCTAACTCGTCGTGATTACCGCAGTTATTGTCCCAATCCGCGCGCCGTCTGCGGGCGAAGCGGGCTGGGGACAATAACTACGAAACACGGGACAATAACCGTGAAATCTTACAATCTATTTATCTTTAGATCCAAATTCTTTTACAGATTTGATGTAGATCATATATATCCGAATTGAATGTATATGATCTACATCATTGCCGAAACAATCCTACCAGTGCGTCGTCACGGTGGTGCCCATGGGGGCCCAGTTGAAGATCCACTTGGCGGCATCGGTGGGTAGGTTCACGCAGCCGTGGCTCATCGGGTGGCCGAAGTTGTGGTGCCAGTAGGTGCCGTGGATGGCGTAGCCGCCATAGAAGTACATGGTGTAGGGTACGGCGGGCAGGTAGTAGTACTCGGCCCCCTGGCCGCCGCTCATATCGTCGGCGGTGTACTTGGCGTAGATCTTGTAGGTGCCCACCACGGTGGGGTGCCAGGAAACTCCCGTCGAGACCAGCGTGCTGAAGACCGCCGTGTTGCCCTCGTAGGCGGTCAGCGACTGCGTGCTGATGTTCACGTCAATCCACTTGTCGGGCACGTTTTTGTCAATCGCCGGCGGGGCTTTGGTCGCGCCGGGCTTGGTGACGGTCTTGGTCATGGACATGGGGGTGGGCGACGGGGCCGCCGCATTGGCGGCGGGCTTGCTGATCATGTCGCCGACCAGCAGTTCCAGCGTTTGCCCAGCGCTGATCGTGTTGGGGTCTTTCAGGTTGTTGCGCGCCACGATAGCATCCACGGTGGTGCTATTGGCGGCGGCGATGCTGTAGAGGCGGTCGCCGGGCTGTACCACATACTTCAGCAGCTTGCCGGGCGCAGCGGCGGCGGGCACCACTTTCTCTTTTTGTGGCGCGGCGGTCGGGGCCACCTGCAAGGTCGGCTTGGCTTTGGCGGGCACCTTAACGGCGGGCGCAGGCGGCGCGGGTTGCGCGGTCGGCGTGGGCGCATCAAAACTGGGCGGCGGCGGGATCAGCGTGGCCGTGGGCGGGACCATCGGCGCGTCACTCTTGGGCGGGTCACTCTTGGGCGGGTCGCCCTTCGGCGGGTTGCCCTTCGCCGGCGCGCTGTCGCGGCCCGGAATGGTCAGCGTTTGACCGGAGAACAGCAGGTTTGGGTTGCTGATGCGGTTAGCCTGGGCCAGCGCGTCCACGTTCACGCCGTAACGCGCCGCGATGTCGCTCAGATAATCGCCGGCCTGCACGGTGTAACTGGACCCACTTGCCACCGGAGCCGGGGCGGCGGGAGCCGCTGCCACCGGAGCCGGGGCGGCGGGAGCCGCTGCCACCGGAGCCGGCACCAGCGGCGCGGGGGCCGTAGAC
>JALYUO010000335.1 GCA_030853735.1 Chloroflexota bacterium | reverse complement strand
GCATCGCCCCACACGACCTCCCGCATCTGTTCGAGCGCTTCTACCGCGCCCATGATGTGTATGCCCACCAACGCGGCCTGGGCTTGGGCCTCTACATCAGCCAGGGCATCGTGGAGCGGCACGACGGGCGCATGGGGGTCGAGTCGGTGCTGGGCCAGGGTAGCCTGTTTTATGTCGAGTTGCCGATAGCAACCGCAGCGGAGCCGAGCCGCGATCAACCCTGATCTGCGGCCTAAAGGAAGCGGAAATGCGGATTCACCACTTGGACCTATGGACCCCCGACCCTGCTGCCCTGCGCCCGTTCTACGCCGAGGTGCTGCAATTGCCCGTCTTGGCGACCACCAGCGCCGGCACCCTCAGCCTGCAAGCGGGCCACACGCAGCTCACCTTCACCCAGGCACCCAGCGATTGGCAAGGCCGCTACCACTTCGCGTTTAACATCGCCCCCAGCCGCTTTGCCGAAGCCAAAACGTGGCTGGCCCAGCGGGTGCCACTGCTGCGCGACAGCACGGGAGCCGACGAGTTCTACTCGCAAAGCTGGAACGCGCACAGTCTCTATTTCGCTGATCCGGCGGGCAATATCCTGGAGTGGATCGCCCGCCACACCCTGCCGCCGGATGCGAGCGGCGGGCCGGTCATCCCCGCCACGCTGGGCATCAGCGAAATCGGCTTGGCGGCCCCCGACGTGCCGCAGGCCGTCGCCGCCGTGCAAGCCCAAATCGGCGCACCCCTCTACCACGGACCGGGCAGCGCCACTTTCAGCCCGGTCGGCGATGAAGACGGCCTGTGCATCATGGTCCAAGAGGGCCGCCTCTGGTTCCCCGACACGGGCATCCCGGCGGATCGCTCCCCGATCACTGCGCTGGTAGCCGATGCGAACGGCCTGCAACGCACCGTCCACTGGCCGCCGGCGTAGCCTCTGGTAGTAACGGCGATGCACCGCCAAGACGCAAAGAACACGAAGATTCTGTAGTGGTTTCCGCACGCTACCCACGTTAACTGCGGACGGAACTATTACCAGAGACCTTTGCGTTCTTTGCGTCTTGGCGGTGCATCGCCGTAAATCCGCCTTTGCGCCTGTCCGCGCCGTATGGTATAGTACCAGGAACATCTATGCTTAGGAGGAGCCTTTTATGACTATTGTGGAAGAGCCGGCGGTGCAGACGGTGCCTGCGCCGGTGGTGCGGATCGTCGCGTTGCCGGCCCATGTGGGCGAACGGGTGACGGTGCAAGGCTGGGTCCAGCACCATCGCTCGAAAGGCAAATTGCAGTTCATCGTCATGCGCGACGGCAGCGGCATTTGCCAGCTAGTCGCCTCGAAAGCCGACCTGAGCGCCGAGGATTGGGATGCGGCGGACAGTCTAACACTAGAATCGTCGTTCAGCGCCACCGGCACCGTGCGCGCCGACGAGCGCGCCCCCGGCGGGGCCGAGATCGGGCTACAGAGCCTGCACGTCTATCAGATCGCGCAGGAATATCCCATCGCCGAAAAAGAGCATGGCATCGGCTTCCTGATGGAGAATCGCCACCTATGGCTGCGCTCGACCCGCCAGAACGCCGCGCTCAAAATCCGCGCCGGAGTGGTCAAGGCGGTGCGCGACTTTCTCGACAGCCACGGCTTCACCCTGGTGGACGCGCCGATCCTCACGCCCAACGCCTGCGAAGGCACCTCGAACCTGTTTGAGACCGACTATTTCGGCCAACCGGCCTACCTGAGCCAGAGCGGGCAGCTGTACAACGAGGCGGCCATCGGCAGCCTGGGCCGCGTCTATTGCTTCGGCCCGACCTTTCGCGCCGAAAAGTCGAAGACGCGCCGCCACCTGATGGAGTTCTGGATGGTGGAGCCGGAAGTCGCCTTCATGGAACTGGAAGAGTTGCTGCAACTGGAAGAGCAGTTTATCGCCCAGGTGGTGCAGACGGTGCTGGAAACCCGGCGCGAGGAACTGAAGGTGCTGGAACGCGACCTGAGCAAGCTGGAAGCGATTGTGCCGCCCTTCCCGCGCATCTCCTACGACGACGCGATTAGCTATCTGCAACGCACCGTCAACCCGGCGGCGCAGTGGGGTGACGATTTCGGCGGTGACGAGGAGACGGCGCTGGGCAGCCAATATGATAAGCCGCTGTTCATCACGCGCTACCCGACTCAGATCAAGGCGTTCTATATGCAGCCCGACCCGCAGCGCCCCGAAGTGGTGCTGGCCGCCGACCTGATCGCGCCCGAAGGCTACGGCGAAATCTGCGGTGGCAGCCAACGCATCCACGACTTGGCGCTGATCGAGCAGCGCATCGCCGAACACAGCCTGCCGCGCGAGGCGTTCGAGTGGTATCTGGATGTGCGGCGCTACGGCAGCGTGCCGCACGCCGGCTTCGGCATGGGCATTGAGCGCCTGACCGCCTGGATCGGTGGCCTGCCCCATGTGCGCGAGACGATCCCCTTCCCGCGGCTCTACGAATGGTGCCGTCCTTAGCGCGTGCGTCTGGCACGGTTTCTGCCTTGGGGAGAATAGCCCTCCAGTAGCACCGCCGCTAGGGGAAGGTCCGTGTAGACGCAGTAAGTGTTGAGGACGACCGCACAACAGAACCTTTGACCGGCCTGCTGCGTTTATATAGTGAGGAAAGCAGTACAGCACAGGCCAAGTGGACGCGCCGGAACGTACCCGCCTAATGGGGACTAACGGGCTATTCGCAAGCAGCGGCTACCGGGCTATAAGCATCCTATAGACAGGGCAGCAGTGCCGGCTCTGCCTACGGGGCGGTTCCCACAGGGGAAAGGATGGGCGGCAATGGCGGATGTATCCGAAACCCAACTCGACAACACTACCGATGAGGTCATTAACAGCACAGAGGACAGCTTGGCGGCGTTGACCGCAGCCGGCTTTACTCAAGCGGAAGTGGCCCGTCTCCAGGCGACCCGTGAGCGGGCGCAAGCGGGAACGCTCAACGAGTGGACAGGCGACTTCAAGCGCCTGCGCTTCGCCCGGTGGCTCTACGAACAGGGCCAACTGGAAAGCTAAGTCGCACGCGCTAAATATCTCACCATGATGCTAAAGGCCGGCCCCATACAGGAGCCGGCCTTTAGCATGAGTGTAGAATCGCAATTTATTGCGTGTAGTTAGCGTGCCAGGAGACAGCCGCTGCTGTCGTTCAACGCTAGATAGGCAATCTTGGCGATCTGGCCGCGCGTGGCATTATTAGCGGGCCGGAACGTGTGATCGTCGTAGCCGCTGATCACACCGTGGCAGGCCGCCGTCTCGATGAAGGGGTAGAAGACTAAGCTGGGCGGCACGTCGGCGAACGTCGGCGTGGCTGGGCTGCGGAGCGTCCAGCCCGCCCCGATAGCCACGATTTTCGCCAACTGGCCGCGCGTCACAAAGTTCGACGGCCGGAAATAGGGGCGGCTGCCGCTTGTGCAAGGTTCCGCCACACCCGTCTGCGGGTTGACCCCGCCACAGGTATAGCCGCTGACGATGCCATGCGCTGCCGCCGTTTCGATGAGGCTATAGAATACGTTCGTACTGTCCACGTCGGCAAAGGTGCCGCCCGCCACTGGGGTAACAAGGAGGATGTTGAAGGCCAGCGTCACGATCTTGGTCATCTGCGCGCGCGTGGTGTTGTTGAACGGCTTGAACGTGCCGTCACTGTAGCCGGAGATGATGCCGTGACAGGCCAGATAGTAGACCGGCACTGAGTAGTAGACCGTGGGATCGTTGTACGGCACGTCGCTGAAGCGGATCGCGCAGACGGTCGCTGTGGCGGTGCCGGTCGGCGGCGTGGTGGCCGTGCTGCTGGGGACAGGCACCGTGGCCGTGCGCGTCGCGGTGTTGCTTGGCGGCAGCGTCGCCGTGCTGCTGGGTGCTGCGGTGCGCGTTACCGTCGGCGGCATAGGGGTAGCCGTGGCCGTCAAGCCGGCGGTGCTGCTCGCCGTCACAGTAACGGGGATGGTGCTGGTCGCACTGGCGCTGGCCGTCGCTGTGGCGCTGGCAGTAGGCACGGGGGCCGTCGCCGTGGCGGTCCGGCTCGGCGTAGCAGCTGTGCTGCTCGCCGTCGCGGTAACGGGGATGGTGCTGGTCGCACTGGCGCTGGCCGTCGCCGTGGTGCTGGCCGTAGGCACGGGGGCCGTCGCCGTGGCGGTCCGGCTCGGCGTAGCCGTGGTCGTCGCTGTGGTCGCCCCCGTCGTCGCCGTCAGCGTCGGGCTAACGCCGGCCGTGCGGCTGGCGGTCGCTGTGGCGGTCGCCATTACGATGGCGGTCCCCGTCGTGGTCGCGCCGGCCGTAGCGGTCAGGGTCGCGCTAGCGGTACGGCTGGCCGTTGCGGTTGCTGTTAGGATCGCCGTCGCCGTGGTGGTCGCGCTGGCGGTCGCGCTGGTGGTTGCGCCGGCCGTGCGGCTCGCCGTCACCGTCGCCGTAGACACACCTGGGGTTGAGGTGACGGTGGCCGTGGCGCACGGGGTAATGCTATAACGTTCGTTGAAACGGCTGGGATTCTGCGCCGCATCATCGCCGCCCACCACATAAAAATCGCTGCCGATGGTTGCGCCGGCCGTATAATCCCGCGTATGAGCCAGGGGCGGCAAGGCAGCCCAGCTATCGGTCGCCGGGTTCCAGGCGGTCGCACTCGCAAAAGTCGTGACCAAATCATCGCCACCGGCCACGACGAACTGCCCGTCCAGCACCCCGCTGGCGGCAAAGGCCCGCACCCCCGGCAGGTCGGCAATCGCCGCGTCGGTCCAGCCGGGACTGGCGGGCAGATAGCGGTAGGTCTTCATTGTGGCTGCGCCGGCCCCCGCGTCGTAGCCGCCCGCCGTGTAGATCGCCCCGTTCAGCACCACAGTTGCCAAGCCGTCCGCCGCCAAGGGATACGCCGTCGTCGTGGTCCAGCTATTACTGCTGACGATATAGACTTCCACGGTCGCTGTATCGGTCCCTAGACTGTTGGAATAGCCGCCGATACGGTAGATTTGCCCGCCGAGGTAGGCCGCGCCCTGATCGCCGGTATCCACGGTCGGGGCGGTCAGGGTCGTGTCATAGCTATTCGTGCCGGGGGTGTAGCGCCACACGCCGGCCACGGTCACACCCACCGCCCCATAGCCGTTGAGCAGATAGATCGCGCTGCCGTCGGTGACGGCACTCAAACCGGCGCGCGCCGCCGGCAAGGCCGCGATGGCCGTCCAGCTATTCGCCGCCGGATCATACTTGTAGGCGGCGGTCACGTTGGCCGTGCCGTCGAAGCCGCCGAAGCTGTAGAGAACCCCGCCTAGCGCGACCACCGCTATGCCGTCTAGCGTCGTCGGGTACAGGGCGCGGTCGGTCCAGGTGCCGCCGGTCACACCGCACACGGCCGGCGCAGCAATCGGCGGAACTCCGGCTGGTTGGTTGCCTACGGGAGCCGCCCAGCGATGATTATGGACACTGCGCGCCAGAGGCGGGGTCGGATAGCTCGCGTGGCTGCGCGGCGGCAGGAGGATCAGGCTCACCAGCCCCAGACCGGCCAAGAGTAGGGAGACACGCACGCGCAACAGCATAGGAGATTCCTCTCTGTGGGGAGACATCCGTCGCCACCTACGGACCAATACAATAGGATGGCCTAAGTGTACCACATTTGGCTATCGTAGCGATAGGGCAACAAAAACGGGATGCCTTGCGGCACCCCGTCTGTCTTAGCGCGGTGAGCAATCAGCCGACTTCCGGCTCGTCGTCTGCGCCACCTCCGGCAGCAACTCCGGCGGCTTCTTTGTCGGTCTTTTTGCGCTTGGCTTTGGTCGGCACTTCGGTCAGTTCCTCCGCGTCGATCACAGGCGGGACATAGCTCTCGATCTTCAGCAGATCGTTTTCGACCGTGATGTTGATCGTGCTACCCGCCAGGTATTTGCTTTCCAGCATCCCTTCGGCCAGCGGGTCTTCGATCAGGTTTTGGATGATGCGGCGCAACGGGCGCGCGCCAAAGTTGGGGTCGTAGCCGCGCTTCGCCAGCAGATCCATCGCCGCCGTGTCCACGTTGAGCGTGATGTCCTGCTCTTGGATCTGCTTTCGCAGGCGGTTGAGCAGCAGGTCGGCGATACTGCGGATTTCGACCGTATCCAGCGAATGGAAGACCACCACCCCGTCGAGGCGGTTGATGAACTCCGGCTTGAACGTCTTTTTCAGTTCCGCCGTCACCTTGTCTTTCATCAGGTCGTAATCGCGCTTCTGGCTCTTATCCGCGTCGGTGCGGTTGGTGAAGCCGAGGTTCATGTTGCGGTTGATCACATCGGCCCCGACGTTCGAGGTCATGATGATGATCGTGTTGCGGAAGTCCACGCGGCGGCCCTTCGCATCCGACAGGCTGCCGTCTTCCATGATTTGCAGCAGCATATTGAACGCTTCGGGATGGGCCTTTTCGATTTCGTCGAGCAGGATCACCGAGTAGCTCTTGCGGCGCACCGCTTCGGTGAGCTGGCCGCCCTCTTCGTAGCCCACGTAGCCCGGCGGCGATCCGACGAGGCGCGAGACATTGTGGCGCTCCATGAACTCCGACATATCAATCTTGATCAGCGCGTCTTCCGAGCCGAACATGAACTCAGCCAGCGCCTTCGCCAGTTCAGTCTTGCCCACCCCGGTCGGGCCGAGGAAGATGTAGGTGCCGATAGGCCGTTTGGGGTCTTTGAGGCCGGCGCGGGCGCGGCGCACAGCCTTCGACAGCGTTGAGATGGCCTCTTCTTGGCCGATCACGCGCCCATGTAGCGCGCTTTCCATCTGCAACAGCCGTTCACTCTCTTCGCCGGCGATCCGCATTAGCGGGATGCCGGTCCACATAGAGACGATCTGCGCGATGTCTTCTTCGGTCACGAACGGCTTTTCTTCCACCCGCTCTTCGCTCCAACCCGATTCCATCTGGCTGATGCGGTCGCGCAGGCGGCGTTCGCGTTCCAGCAGATCCTGGGCGCGGCTGTAATCTTCGCCTTGGATGGCGGACTCTTTCTCTTTGTGCAGCGTATCCAGGTCGTGCATCGCTTCGCGCAGGTTGGCCGGACTGGTGGCCCGGTAGAGGCGCACGCGCGAGGCCGCTTCATCAATCAGGTCAATCGCCTTGTCGGGCATGAAGCGGTCGGGCACATAGCGCGCCGCCAGGGTCGCCGCCGCTTTGAGCGCGTCGTCGGTGATCGTCAGGCGGTGGTGCTCCTCGTAGCGGCTGACCACGCCGCGCAAGATGAGCAGCGTCTCTTCGACGGTCGGCTCGTCCACCTGCACCGGCTGGAAGCGCCGTTCGAGGGCCGCATCGCGCTCGATGTATTTGCGGTACTCATCCAGCGTGGTCGCGCCGATGGTTTGCAGTTCGCCGCGGGACAAGGCCGGCTTGAGAATATTGGCGGCATCTACCGCGCCTTCCGCCGCGCCGGCCCCAACCAGGGTGTGCAGTTCGTCAATGAACAGGATCGAGTTACTGTCCTTGATCTCAGCGACGACTTTTTTCAGTCGCTCCTCGAACTCGCCGCGATACTTGGTGCCCGCGACCAGCGCGCCGATGTCCAGTTGCAAGACCCGCTTACCGATCAGCGTCTCCGGCACTTCGCCGGCAATGATGCGCTGGGCCAAGCCTTCGACGATGGCCGTCTTGCCGACACCCGGTTCGCCGATCAAAGCGGGATTGTTCTTGCTGCGCCGCGACAGGATCTGGATCACGCGCTCGATTTCTTTCTTGCGCCCGATCACCGGGTCCAGTTTGCCGGCGGCGGCGGCGGCGGTCAGGTCGGTGCCCAGCGCGTCCACGTAGGGCGTTTTGCTGGGGCCGGAGGGTTTACCACTGGGGCTATACTGCTGGCCGCTGGTGTTCAACACCGAGATGACCTGGGTGCGAACTTTCTCCAGCGACACGCCGAGGCTTTCCAGCACGCCGGCGGCGATGCCTTCGCCTTCACGGACCAAGCCTAACAGCAGGTGTTCGGTGCCGATATAGTGGTGATTGAGGCGACGGGCCTCGTCTACGGCGAGTTCAATAACTTTTTTGGCGCGCGGGGTCAGCCCAATTTCCCCCATCACGATGCGGTCGCCCCGTCCAATGATAAACTCGACGGCGCTACGAACTTTGGGCAGTTCGATACCGAGATTGGCGAGTACCCGCGCGGCGACCCCTTCTTGCTCGCGCACCAGCCCCAGCAGGATATGCTCGGTGCCGATGTAGTTGTGATTGAAGCGTTGCGCTTCTTCATTCGCCAGGGTCAGGACTTTGCGGGCCCGCTCCGTAAACTTGTCGAAATTACGTTCGGCCATTTTCTCTCTCCCGTGGGGTCCGGCTTCGGTGGGGCGAGACCGGACAGTGGCTGTGGGCGAACCGGATCATGCCGGTTATAAGGGACGCAACACGGACTGTCACCAACCGGTGCGTCATAGCGATAAGTCTGATTAGATGTGTAGCCCGGCTACAGGCAAGAACCGGTCCCTTGACGGGCGGATTGCGGGTAGCCAGGCTACAGTAAGCGCGGCGCGTAGCGCAACAGGCGGGCGAGAGGTCGCCCACCGGCGGCGCGTTATTCGGTTGCGGTGCCGGTGTCCTCACCGCCGTCGGTGGCCGGGGTCACGTTCGCACCATCGCCCATTTCAGGGCTATACTCAGAAGTAGAGGTGCTAGGCTGATCCAGGTTGCCGGCCGAAGGCGAAGCATCGGCGTGCATCGCCGAGCTGTAGCTCGCGGACGATGTTGCTACTGAATTAACGTCGGCACCCTCGCCGCTGGTTTCACTGGTTGCGGCAGCATCAGCGCCGACCGTTTCATTGCTATCAACAGCCATCGCGTCCCCGCTTGCAGCACTGCTTTGAGCATGGTCGTCACTAGCACTGTCCGTAGCCGAGGCGCTCACCATGGTGCCGGCGGTGGCAGCGGAGTCAGTGTCACCGCCACTCGCGCTGTCCATAGCCGAGGCGCTCACCGCGTTGTCGGCCGTGCCGGTGTCGGCGGCGGCGCTACTCGTTTCGGTCGCATCAGCTTCGGCTTGATTGCGGCGCGCCTGGGCCATGGCCTGAGCAAACGCTGTGTCGCCTTCAACGGGCGGCAACGGGCGCGGAGCCGGCGGCGGGGTCGGCGGGGCAGCCGGAGTCGGCGGGGTCGGCATGGTCATCGGGGCCGGAGCAGGAGCCGCGGTGGGGGCACTGGCTTCCGCCTGTTCGCCGCCCTCTCCGGCCTGCGTAGTTGTCGCCTCGCCGCCCTGCTCATCTTCGCGGCCACGACCGCGCCCACCACGACCGCCGCCACGACCGCCACGCGCAGCTCCATCGCCTTCCGGCGTAGTGCGCGGGGTGGGTATGGCGAGTTCGCCCTGCGGTTCCAGGGTGTCGCCTTCTTGCGCTTCCATGGCCCGCTTCAGGCTGAGGCCCATGCGGCGGCGCTGCGGGTCAATGCGGATGACGCGCAGGGTCAGTTCCCAGCCCTCTTGCACCACGTTGCGCGGATGCGTCACGCGGCCTTCGGCCAGTTCGGAGACATGGATCAAGCCCTCAATACCGTCTTCCAAGCGCGCGAACGCGCCGAAGTCGGTCAACTGGGTGATGGTGCCGCGCACCAGTTGGCCCAGTTGGTAGTGCTCCATCACTTGGCTCCACGGTTCAGGCTGGGTGCGTTTGAGGCTGAGGGCGATCTTGCGGTCGCGCTCGTCCACGCTCATCACATAGACCCGCACCGGCGCGCCCACGCGCAGCACTTCGCTGGGGTGGTTGACGCGGCTCCAACTCAGTTCAGAGAGGTGGATCAGGCCGTCGGCCCCGCCGATGTCTACAAACGCGCCGAAGTCGCAGATGCTCGACACGGTGCCTTCGCGGATCTGACCGGGTGTGAGTTCGGCCAGCAGTTGCTCTTTGCGCGCATCGCGCTGTTCCTGCGCCGCTTGGCGTTCCGACAGGATGAGGCGGTTGCGGTTGCGGTTGATTTCAATGATTTTGAGCGGCATTTGCTGGCCGGTGAAGCGCGAGAGTTCGCTCTGCTTGGCCGCATCGTTGCCGCCGCTGCTGAGGCCGGTCACTTGCGAGGCGGGCACGAAGCCGCGCACGCCTTCCAGGTTGACCAACAGGCCACCTTTATTGTAGCCGTTCACCTCAGCCGCGATGATTTCGTTGTTTTCATACTGCTTTTGCAGCTTGCGCCACGATTTCTCCTGGCGTGCCCGGTCAAGTGAGAGAACGACATGGCCCTCTTTGTCTTCCGGTTGCAAGACCGCGACCAGCACCTCGTCGCCGATGCTCAAGCGGGCGAGTTCCGCCGATGTGAGGCTCTGGAACTCGTTGTTGGGGATGATGCCCTCGGACTTGAACCCGATGTCTACCAGGATCTCGTCCGGGTCTTTCCGCATGATCGTGCCTTCGACCACATCCCCGTACTTGAGTTGGCGGAACTGCTCGTCGGAGGCCGCGAGCAACGAAGCCATGTCATTCTCGGCGAAGTGCGCGGCCGCCTGCGCTTCGGCAGTCGTGGGCGCGGGCGGGGCGGGCGGGGCAGGCTCCGGCTCCGGCTCCGGCTCGGCCATGTGCTCGGCCATGTGTTCCGCCGTCACCGCAGTGCCCTGGGCATCGTCTGCGTCCTGCGCCGGGGCGGCGGCGGCAGCGCTATCTTGATCGCCGGCAGAGTCGGCAGTCACCATGTTATCCTGATCGCCGGCAGAATCGGCGGCGGCAAGGGTGTCCAGCGTATCCGTGGGCGCGCCGGCCATCGGGCCATCTTCTGCGCCGGCGGTCATGCCCGGCTCCGTGTGTTGCTCATCCATAGTGTCTTATTAGCCATCCTTATAAATAAGTCTAAAAGCCATGCCGGTGCCTATACACAAACTGGGCTGGGCTTTCCAGCGTATTATACACAATCCAGTGCGCGGGTGCAAGGCGGTCAAGCAACCGATTTATTAGATGGATTTGCGGGGCGGGTCAGGACGCTGTCGGTTGACGTGCGCCGCCGCAACTGTATACTGGAACTATGACGACTCGCCCCCTCCGCTTTGCCACTTTCCTCGCCCCTAGTCTATGGGGAATCTACCAAGCGACCGTTGATTATGGTGGCAGGCCATCCCCGAATACGGCGCGAATACCCGAATAGAGTTGTCCGCCGCCGCCGCTTGGCTACGGCTCGCAGGTGGCGGCCCCAGCCGCAGGCGCTCCCAACTGAACACTTACGTTAGATGCGCCCATTGACTCTGCTGGGCGGGGCATGGTATAGTAAGCGCGGCAGTAACGATCCAGTCGGCAACGGTCAGCACCTGCGGGCAGGGTGCGGATCGCTGGTCAATGCGAAGGGAGCCTGGGCATGGGACAGGGAGACGGCGCGAAGCCCCGCGAACGCAAATGCTTAACGTGTCGCCACTATCAAGCGTCACCACTGTGGCGCAAGGGCTGGTGTCGCAACCCCCTGCTCTACGACGCGCAGACTAACCATCTAGTCGAAGCCGACACGCTGGCCTGTAGCCGCACCTTTATTGACTACTGGGAAGGGCGCGACGGCACCCGCTCCAGCGCGCCTAATGCACCGCTCGGTCCTAGCGCGGTCCGGCGCGCCCCGTCCATCCAAATGACCGCCACGGGGCCGGGTGGCACGCCCCTCCGCAGCACCGCCGTCACCGTGGCCGCCGTCCAAGCCGCTGCCGCCCAGCCCCGCGAACGCCCGCCGCAACTCTCCCTGATCCGGCCCGAACCGGCCGATCCTGTGGCTGAACCGCCTGCCCGGCTCGAAGTCCTGCCGGTGCCGCTTATCCCGCCGCCCGCCGCCACGCCGGCTCCCAGCGCAAAAGCACCGCCCAGCCCCACACCGGCGCTCGAAGAAGACCGCAGCACCGTGCGTAATGTGCTGGTCAGTGGCATTTTGCTCGCCGCATTAGGGGCCGGCTTCGTGTTCACCCGCCACCCAACCGCCACTCCCACCGGCGGGGCGCTCACCGTGACCCCTAGCAGCCCGGCGGCGCTGGTCGTGCTGCCGACCGCCACCCACAACGCGCTGCCGACCCCCACCGCCGTGCTGCTGCCTACCGTCGTCCCCACCGCCGCCCCACTCGTCGTCGGCTTGAACGCGAAAGTGCAGACCATCGGCCTAGCCGGAGCCGCACTCAATGTGCGCCAGAACCCCGGCACTACAGCGCGCATCGTCGGCAAGCTGGTAGACGCGCGCACCGCCACGATCAAAGCCGGCCCCCAACAAGCCGACGGCGTGGCCTGGTGGCAGATCATCGGCTGGGACAACGGCGGCACGCTCGGCTGGGTCTCCGGTAAATATCTCAAACCGGTGCCGTAAAGGAGCCAAAATGGCGATTCTACACCGCGAAACCATTGAGCTAGACACCGCCGACGGCCGCTTGACGGCGCTGGTCATCCGTCCCGCAGGAGATGCGCCGTTGCCGGGCATCGTCCAGATCCAGGAGTGGTGGGGCATCGAACCCCACGCGATAGATGTGGCCCAACGGCTGGCCGGCGCGGGCTTCGTCGTGCTGCTGCCCGATCTCTATCAGGGCCGCGTCGTCACCGAACCCGATGAGGCCGCCAAAGCGGTCATGATGCTGCGCGGCAACATGGACAGCGCGGTGCGCGCCATCCAGCGCGGCATTGACGCACTCAAAGCGCGGCCCGATGTGCAGCCCAAGCAGGTGGGCATCATGGGCTTTTGCGTCGGTGGCCTGCTCACCTGGGAAGTCACCTTGCGCTCACCCGACATCGCGGCCGCCGTGCCCTGGTATGCCGGCGGCTTCGATCCCACGCCGCAGCAGTTAGCCGATCTCCACACGCCCGTGTTCGCCATCTACGGCGGCAGCGACCCCAGCATCCCGATGACGACGATCCACAAAGTCGAGGAGTTGCTAAAAGACAAGCCGGACAGCGCCGTGCGTGTCTACCCCGCCGCCGGCCACGCTTTCCTCAACCCGGCCCACGGCGCGCTGCACGCCGCCTCCGCCGCCGATGCTTGGCCGCGTGCCGTCGAGTTCCTCCAAACCCACGTTCGCTAATTTCCACTGCCCAGACGCAAAGAACCCACAGATCCCATTAAACCCTTCGCGTTCTTTGCGTCTCTGCGGTGAAAAACCGAGCTAGGCCGCTAGCGCGCGCAGGATTTCGCGCGGCGAGAGGCGGCTACCGCGCAGCAAGGTGGTTGTGCGGAACAGGCGCGCCGCCAGCCAGATGACCCCCGCGATAGCCAGCGCCAACAAGACCAAGCTAAGGGCCACCTGCCACGCCGGGACGCTGCTCACCGCCAAGCGGATCGGCATCGTCACCGCAGCCGTCGGCGGGAAGAGGCTCAGGCCCACCGCCAGCCCGCCCGTCGGGTCGCCGGCCAGCGCACGCAGCACAAACAACGGCAGGCTGGCGAACAGCGACACCACCACGCTATACTGCGAACTTTCGCGCATCGAGGGGCTGACCGCGCCGATGCCGGCCATGAGCGCGGCATAGAACAGGTAGCCCAGCAAAAAGTAGGTCAACGCCAACGCCCATACGCCTAGCGGCAGGGTGACGGTGCCCAATGCGCCCAGGCTGCCCGCCCCCAGACCCAGGCCGCCGCGCGCCAGCAGCAGCCAAGCCACCAACTGCACCAAGCCCAACACGCCCAAGCCCAGGATTTTGCCCAGCAAAAACGGCTGCGGCGCAATCGAGGTCAGCGTCACTTCCAGCGTGCGGTTCTCCTTCTCTTCCAGCAGACTCTGGAGCAACAGGCCCGACGACATAAAGATAGCAAAGGTCAGCACGGTAGCGAAGCCGGTCGCCAGCAGCAGCCCCGTCTGCGCGTCGGCCACACCCGGCGCGGGGGCCGCAGTGGCAATCGTCTGCACCTGCATCGGTTCTTCCAGCCGCAAGGCCAGCGCCGCATCCGCCGTGGGTAATAGATTGCTCCGCAGCAGCAGACTCAGCAATTGTCGGCTGCTCACCCCGTTGGCCGTGTCTATGCCGGTGCTATATTGGATCAGCGTGCCGCTAGTGCGATAGTCCGCCGGGATCACATAAAGTGACGCGATGGTGCCGTCAGCCACCGCCGCCCGCCCAGCCACGGGGTCGGGATAGGCGCGCACTAGCGCCGGCGGAAAGCCCGCCGGCAGTGTGCGGATCGTGCCGCTACTGTCGCTGTAGCCGAAGGGCTTGATGCCCTGCGCCTGGGCCGCGCCGGCCACCCCGCCCAGGCCGGTAATACTCTCATTCTGGTGGTTGTTGCTGGTGATAAACAGGAAGAAGGCCACCGCCAACGGCACGCCCAGCGTGGCGATCAAAAAGGTCGGCTTCCGCAGGTGGCTCACGAAGTCGCGCCGGGCGACGGTCCACAGCTTGTGCATAGTCAGGCTCCTCGCAGGGCGCGGCCCAGTTCGCGCCAGCCGACGCGCTTACCGTAGCGCAACATTCCATAGCGCAACATCCGTCCGGCCAGCCAAATCATGCCCGCCGCCGCCGACGTGAGGATCAGCAACGACAGCGGAATCTGCCAGACCGGCAGATCAGTCGTCTGCTGGCGCAACAGCAACGTCAACGGCGCGGTGTAGGGGAATAGACTGAGGCCGGTCGCTACGGGGCCGTTCGGATCGGTGAGGATCACAGCCACAAACCACGTCGGCAACACGCCCAGTAAGCTGAAAATGCCGGCTAGTTGCTGGCCTTCCTGGCGCACCGTCACCATCGCGCCGACCGTGGCGAGCGACGCAGCAAACAGCAGGTAGCTGGGCAGGAACAGCGCCAGCATCAGCGCGACGGTCGGCCAGGGCAGGCTCACCCCGGCTAAGTCCGGCAAGACCCCGCCGGCCACCGCCAAAGCCAGCAACCCACCCGTCACCCAGACGGCCAACTGGGTCAGCCCGACCGCGCCCAGGCCCAGGATCTTGCCCAACATCAGGCCGCCCGGCGGCAGCGAGGTGCCCAGCACCTCCATCACGCGGTTCTCTTTCTCGTCCACCAAACTCTGCATCAGATAGCTGCTGGACGAAAAGGTGGCGACAAAGAACAAGATGCCGTAGATCAGCGGCACCAGGATGCGGCTGAACGGGTTGCTCGGCTGATCATCCAGCGTGCGCCGTTGCACTTCGACTATCGGCGCGGCCAAGCGCGGGTCCGCCGGCAATCCGGCCAACAAGTCCCGCCGCAACAGTGTGGTGAAGCGCGTCTGCGCCAAGTCGGGCACATGGTTCGGGGCGTAGGCCGTCACCCGCCCACTCGCGGTGTAGTCGGCGGGCACCACAAACAGCACAGCAATGGCTTTGCTATCCAGCGCCCCGCGCCCGGCGACCAGATCCGGGTAGCGCAGCATCGTTACCGGCGGGTCGCTAAACAGGCCGGTGGAACCGCCCGCGTCGGCCAGCACCACGCGCGCCGGCTCGTTCCGCAGCAGCCCCGCATTGTCCACATAGCCGACCGCGTCCACTTGCTCGGCGGCCACGGCCAACCAGATGGCGACCACGAACAGGCCCACCATCAGCAACGGCAGGCCAAAAGTGGCGATCAAAAA
This sequence comes from Chloroflexota bacterium, assembly GCA_030853735.1. Taxonomy (GTDB): domain Bacteria; phylum Chloroflexota; class Chloroflexia; order QHBQ01; family JAICKM01; genus JAICKM01. Next base: position 4,277 of record JALYUO010000335.1, on the reverse strand, counting down.
GCCCTTACGCCGCACCTGTTGCCGATATTCATGCGCGGCGACAACCCGCCATTTGTTCATGCCACGCCTCCCGCTGCGGCGGGGCCGGCACCGCTCTCCCCACCGGCCACGCGGATGAAGATTTCGTCCAGTGACGGCATGATCACCTCAAAGCGGCTGATGTCGGTTGTGGGCCGCGCCACCAGCGCGCGCAACACGTCGCCGGGGGCCACACCCGGCTGCAACAGCAGGTCCGCCCCGCCGCCGGCCTGATCCGGGCGCGCCTCGCGCACACCGGGCACCGCCGTCAGGTCGCCGCTGCCCTCCACCCGCACCGCGTTGGGCGCGAAGCGTTGCTTGACCTCGCTCGGTGTGCCGCTGAGGACGATGCGGCCCTGATTGAACATCACCAGCCGGTCACACATCTCTTCGACCAAGTGCATCTGGTGGGTAGACATCAGAATGGCCCGCCCCGCTTGGCGGAAGGCGAAAATCTGCTCCTTGACCAGTTGCGTGTTCACCGGGTCGAGGCCGGTGAACGGCTCGTCAATGATCATCACCTCCGGCTCATGCAGGATCGTGGTGCCGAACTGCACCTTTTGCTGCATCCCTTTCGACAGCTAGCTCACCTTTTTGCCGGCCTCGCGGCCCAGATCCACCTGCTCCAGGAAGGCCAGCGCACGGCGGCGGGCTTCGCGCCGCTCCACGCCTTTCAGTTCGGCCAAATAGACCATACAATCCAGCACTTTGAGGTCACGATAGAGGCCGCGCTCTTCGGGCAGGTAGCCGATGCGGTTCTTCTTGGCTTCGGTGAGGGGGCCACCCAGCACCGCGATCTGTCCACGATCCGGCTTCAGAATGTCGAGGATTAGGCGGATGGTCGTCGTCTTGCCCGCGCCGTTTGGCCCCAGCAGGCCAAACAGTTCGCCCGCGGCCACCTGAAAACTCACGTCGCGCACCGCCTCTTTAGCGCCAAACGCTTTCGCAACGTGATCTACCGCTAATAGGGTCATTCGCTCTCTCCGCAGGGTGAATAAAGAGTCAGCCTATCGCTATTATTCCCAGTCAGCCGTGCCCGCCATTCTCTACGCAAAGCGCAGGAGGTGGGTTTCAGTGGCGCATATTGTGCATTGATACAACGGCAATCCAAAAATTGGGTTGGCGTGTATACCGCATGACATCGTACAACGATGGGCGAACCAAAGTGGACGGCTGCCCGGCTAGAAAAGCACGACAGCTGCCGGCGCGGCGCAGGAGTAACGCAACCGATCTCCCTACGGGCAGATCGGTGCGCGTTGTTGCTTATGCCAGAAAAGGAGGTTTCCTGCCAAACACGCACCCACCCGCCTCGTAGCGGCGATCTCTTCGCAGTCTCTACTCAGCAGAGAGGAACCAAGTATATGTCTCTTTCCCCCAACGTGCGGATGCGCTGGAGGGTACTCTTGCCGGCTCTGGTCCTGCTCCTCGGCGTGGGCTTCACGGCAAGCGTGACTCTGGCGAGTCCACCGGCCCAGCCGGCGCAGCACGCAACGCAGGCGCACGCCGCCGCGCCGCTCACCACCTACATAAGCCCGGACGTACCCAAAATATTAACCGGCACCGTCACCTCAGCCCTCACCATTACCGATGTTTCCCTGATCAGCACCCTTGATGTGGTGGGATTGACCATTAAGCACACCTTCCCCGGCGACTTGAACGTGTACCTGATCAGCCCGGTGGGTACGCGGGTGCAGTTGTTTAACAACGTGTGTGGCGGCATTGACTGGACCGACACCAACACCGGCTTCACGCTCTCCGACGGCGCGCTCACGCCGATTGGCGAGACCTGCCCGCCGGGCAACGGCAGCTACAAGCCGGTCGAAGCCTTGGCCGCTTTCAACGGCCAAACGATCACCGGCGTTTGGCGGCTGGAAATCACCGACACCAGCGCCGACGAGGACACGGGTGAGCTGACGAATTGGGGCTTGGCCGCGCCCGGTGGCACCCCGCAGCCCACCGCCGTAGCGACCACCCAACCGACTCTGGTGCCGACTGTGACGATCACGGCGTGCCCGGTGTCGTTCACCGATGTGCATCCCGGCGACTACTTCTACGAGGGAGTGCGCTATCTCTACTGCAAAGGCGCGATCACCGGCTATAGCGACAACACCTTCCGGCCCTACAACCAAACCACGCGCCAGCAAATGACTAAGATCGTCGTGCTGGGCCTGAATGTACCGCTTTTCCCGCCGCCCGCCACGCCGAGCTTCACCGATGTACCGACCAGCAACATCTTCTATAAGTATATTGAGGCCGGCAAGCAATTCGGCATCGTCAGCGGCTATGCGGATCGCACCTTCCAACCGGCGGCCAATGTCACCCGTGGACAGTTGACCAAGATGGTCATGGTGGCGAAGGGCGTGGACCTGATTAACCCCGCGACCCCCAGCTTCACCGACGTGCCGCGCAGTGATGTCTTCTATCAGGCCATTGAGACGGCCGTGTGCTACGGCATCATCAGCGGCTACAACGACCACACCTTCCGCCCCGGCAACCCGGCCCTGCGCGGCCAGATCGCCAAAATTGTCTACCTGGCGAACGTGAATACGACCGGCTGCGCGGCTGTACCGACCCCGCTGCCGCAACCGCAGCCATGACCCGCCGCTCGACGATCAACCCCGCAAGTTCCGATTTCTACTCAGCAGAGGAGACAGCAATGAACCGTAAGTCTATCTCGCAAGGGCGTGGCAAAGGCATCCTGGCGACTCTCAGCAGCGTCACGATGCTGACGATGGCCCTGGCCCTGCTGGTCGTGGGCGGCACGCCGGCCCGCAGCTTGGCCTCCAGCCACCGTGAAGCTCCGTTCATCAGCAGCGACCCCGAAGCCGACAACACCGATCTGTACGCCTTCGTCAGCCCCGATGTGACCAACACGGTCACTATCATCGCCAACTATCTGCCGCTGGAAGAGCCGAACGGCGGTCCCAACTTCGGCGCGTTCGGCGATAATGTGCAGTATGAAATCCGCATTGACAACACCGGCAACGGCGAAGCCAATGTCGTGTACCAGTTCCGCTTCAACACCGTGGTCGGCAACGAGAACACGTTCCTGTATGCCACCAGCCCGATCACCTCAATTGATTCGCCGAACTGGAACTTCAAGCAGTTCTACACCGTCACCCGCATCGCTAATGGAGTCAGCACGATGTTGGGTGCCAACCTGAAAACCCCGCCGGTCAATATCGGCCCGCGCTCCACGCCGAACTATGATGCCCTGGCCGCCAGCGCGGTCAACAGCATCGGCAGCAGCAAGTTCTTCGCCGGACAGCGCGACGATCCGTTCTATGTGGACCTCGGTTCGATCTTTGACCTGGGCGGCCTGCGCCCGTTCAACCAGTTCCACCTCGTCCCGTTGAGCAACACGGTGGGCATTGACGGTCTCAAAGGCTACAACGTCCACACCATCGCCATCCAGGTGCCGATGACCGACCTGACCCGCGACGGGCAACCGCCGAACACCACCAACGGCACCATCGGCATCTATGCCAATGCCAGCCGCCAGTCTACCCGCGTCCTTCGCACCAATGGGACGCAGGATGTGAGCGGCAACTTCGTGCAGATTTCGCGTCTGGGCAACCCGCTGATCAACGAAGTAGTCATCCATCACGGTCAGAAGGACTACTGGAACAGCCAGCCCCCGGCCAGCGACAAGCAGTACCTGAACAACTACCTGACCCCGGAACTCACCGGACTAGAGAACCTGCTCTACGCTTCGGTGATCTCGCCGGCTAACACGACCAACCGCCAGGATCTGGTCGGCGTGCTGTTGACCGGTCTGCCCGGCATACCCGGTGTGCTGCCCAACTATAACTACACCGGCAACACCAAAGCCGACCTGCTACGACTGAATATGACTATCCCGGTCTCGACGAACCCCACCCGCCTCAGCGTGCTGGACACCACTCGTGATGCCAGTACAGCGGATCTGCAAGGCTTCCCGAACGGTCGCCGGCTGGCCGATGACGTGGTGGACATCGAACTGCGCGCCACGGCAGAAGGCTACGGCCCGGTGCTGCACGCGCTCTATGGGGTGCCGGATCGGATGCCGAATGATGCGCTCGGCGACGGCGTGGACACCAACGACAAGCCGTTCCTGACCACCTTTCCCTATGTTGCCGGCCCGTGGGCCGGCTACGACCCGACGCACCACAACGTCGCTACGTCGGAACTGCGCCACGACCTGGACGGTAAGTAACTAATAGCCCCGCGCCGCCGAAGTGCGGGACACGTCCGGTGGTGGCCGCCAGGTCGCCACCGGA